>NZ_JBFAKY010000023.1:0-101553 GCF_040656015.1 Promicromonospora sp. NPDC050249
CCCACCTGAACGTCACGGTGTCCTGGAACGAGCTGGTCGCCCAGGTCACGAAGACCCGTGACGGGCTGTGCCTGTCGTGCGGACAGGCCACACCCACCCGCGGCAACCGGCCGGGCGCTGGTGCGAAGGTCCCCGGCACCGGCACCGGCACCGGTGCAGGTGCGGGCGCAGGCATCGGCACCAGCCCTGGCGCTGGTGCTGGCACCAGCTCGGCTGCGGATGCCGATGCAGGCGCGCTGGACACACGCCCTGCGGCCGGTAGCCCGACCGGCAGCCCGACCGGCAGTTCGACCGGTAGTTCGACCGGTAGTTCGACCGGTAGTCCGAGTCCGGGTGGAGGTCCGGGTGGAGGTCCGGGTCGCTGGAATACAACTGATCCGACACTATCCACGCTGTTGTCGCCTGGTGGTCCGGTGTTCACCGAGACCGGCGGCCGCGCCCCACGCACCCTGGTGCGCCGGTTGGCGTGTCACAGTGCGATCACCCGGATCGTGTTCGGACCCGACGGAGCAGTCCTCGACGTCGGACGCGCCCAACGCACGGTGTCGGGGCAGATGCGCCGCGCCGTCATCGCCCGAGACCAGCACTGCGTCTACCCCGGATGTGATCAACCGCCGTCACGGTGCGAGGTCCACCACGCCATCACCCACTGGGCCCACGGCGGGGACACCTCAGTGACCAACAGTGCGTTGCTGTGCTGGTACCACCACCAGCTCGTCGACACCAAAGGCATCACCATGCACTGGACCGGCAAGGCCACCACCGACACCACGGCTGACACCCTGCTGGAGACCGGGTGGGCCTTCACCGACGCCTACGGGCACCGCATCCAACTACCCGAACCCATCAATGCCCAACCACCAGCCGGAGCGGCCTGACCCGGCCGACCGGACCCTGCACTACATCGGCAACCCGCCCGATCCGGCTGCGGGGCCCGCCGAAGCCGCCTGACCGGTCAGGCCCATGTGGCCAGCAGGTCTGGCGCCCCCGGTAAGTCCACCAAGAGCCCTTCCCTGAGAGGAGACATCCGCTCAGCGGACCAGGACCTGCCGCGGTCTGCGCCCGCTGAGGCGGCCCGGCGCGGGATCGCTCAGACCGCCTCGCTCCGCTCATTGCCTGACGAGCCGTGTCCGCCCCGCCAGGAGCACGGTCATCATCGCCAGCAAGCCCGTGAGTCCGAGCACCGCCGCGTAGGCGGGCAGCCCCACGATGTCGTGCAGGGCCCACAGGAGCGCCCCGGTCGCGGTGGACGCGACGGCGGCAGCGACGGCGTCGGCCACCTGGAGCGCCGACGAGGCAGAGCCTTGCTCGTGCGGCGCAGCCAGCTCGAGCGTCAGGACCGACAGCGTGGGGTAGACCAGGCCCATCCCGCTGCCGGACAGCACCCAGAACGCCATCCCGACCCCGGCCGGCACGGCGGGGAGCACGAGGACCGCCGCGCCGATCATCCCGAGAGCGAGCAGGCCTCCGCCCAGCCGCACGTAGCCGGCGTGGCTGAGATGCAGCAGGTTGCGGCCGCGCACCCAGGATGCCCCGGACCACCCGAGCGCTCCCACCGTCAGGATGAGGCCGGCGCCGCCAGGGCTCAGGTGCCGCTCGTGCACGAGGAGCAGGGGCAGCAGCACCTCCGCGCCCACGAACGCCGCCGACACCAGAGCCCGCACCGACACGACGGCCGGCAACCCGCGCCCGGCCCGCAGCACGGCCAGGATGAGGCGCAGCGCGTGCAGCGGGGGAGCGCCCGATGGACCGGCGGCGGCCGCATCGCGCCGATCGCCGTTCGTGCTCGTCTCCTCCCGGGTCGTGCCGACCGAAGCCGAATCCTCCGAGGCTGCGCCGTCCGAGACCCCGCCATCCGTGGGATCCGGCAGGTCGCCGCGGGCGGCCGTGAGGCCGGGTCGCATCAGGATCGCCGCCGGCACCGTGAGCGCGGCGGCGCCCAGGAACACCCAGCGCCAGCCCACATGATCCACGAGGAGCCCGGCGAGTCCCGGCCCGACGATCGCGGGCACGACCCATGCCGCGGCGAACGCCGAGAACACGGCGGGGTGCCGTTCTGCGGCGAACACGCGAGCGACCAGGACGTACAGCGCGACGCCGAACAACCCGTTGCCTACGCCCTGCACCGCGCGCCCCGCGACGAGGGCGCCGATGTCGGTCGCCGTCCCCGCGATGACGAGTCCGACCACGAAGAGCGCCACACCGGTCCACATCGCGGGCGACGGGCCGCTGCGGTCGCACCAGCGCCCGGCCGCGAGCATCCCGACCACGCTGGTCGCGAAGGTCACCGCGAACGCGAGCGTGTAGTACCGCAGCCCGTCCAGCTCGACGGCGACCGTCGGCATCGCCGTGGACACGGCGAGGGCCTCGAACGCCCCGAGCGAGCAGAGCGCGACCATCCCCGCGAGGACGAGCCGCTGGGCCGCCCGGCTCAGCGCGCCCGATGGTGCAGGTGGTGCCGGATTCGGCCTGCCTGACGGCGTGGCTGAGGGAGCGCCCGGCGGAGGCGCCGAGGAAGAGCCCGACGGCGACGGAGGAACGGTCGCGGTCACACGAGCACCACCTTGCCGGTGGTGCGACGCTCTTCGAGCTCGCGGTGGGCCCGCGCGGCCTCGGCGAACGGCACGCGGTGCGTCGCGATCCGCCACTGCCCGGACGCCGCCCGGGCCAGCGCGCGCTCCTGGTAAGGACGCTGGTCGGGCATCGGGGGAGCGTCGGGCCCGACGGCGTAGCGCACCTCGATCTGGGAGTCGATCTGGTCGGCCTCCGCCCAGGACGTGTACCGGTTGGGTTCGCCGGACGCCCAGCCGTAGGCCACGAGCCGCGCTGGAGCGGAGGCGGTGGCCACTGTGCCGTCCTCGAGCAGTGCCGTGGCGGCGGTGCCGAGGTCGCCGCCGACGCCGTCGAGCACGAGCGTCGCGGGGGAGCCGCCGAGGGCGGCCCGTGCGGCGTCCGTCCAGCCCGGGACGGAGTAGTCGACGAGGGTGAGCCGGGAACCGAAGTCAGCTCCCGCCAGCAGGTCTTCCAGGACCTTCAGCCGGGGCCCGCTGCTCGCCAGGGCGACGACGCGGGCCCCGGCACCGAGCGCCTCCTGCACGAATAGTGTGCCAAGCCCGCCTGCGGCACCGGTGACGACAACGACGTCGGCTGCGGTCACAGCAGCGATGTCGAGGGTGTAGACGGCCATCCGGCCCGTGCCGATCATGGCTATCGCGTCGGCGGGGTCCAGGGGAGTGCCGTCCGGACCGTCGGGGATCACGTGCAGCTTGTCGGTTCCGACGACGACGCGCCGGGCGTACCCGCCGCCGTCGGGCACACGGCCGAGGTGTGCCGCGACGCGCCGCCCGGTCCACGAGGGGTCGACCCCCGGGCCGACGCCGGAGACGGTGCCCGCGATCTCCCGGCCAGGGACCGTCGGGAGGCTCGGCAGGGGGAGCGGAGGGCCCTCCTCGCCGCGGCGGATGCTCGCGTCGACGAGGTGTACCCCGTGCGCTACCGCGTCGACGAGCACCTCGCCAGGGCCGGGTACGGGGTCGGGGATCTGCTCGAGCGTGAGGACCTCGGGCGGCCCGAAGGAGTGGTGTCTGATGGCGTCCATGCGGTCATCCTCTAACCTGAACCAAAGTTGAGGTCAAACATCGGCGGTGCGAGCGGCCCTGCGGCGTCTGCCGTCCTCGCCGGAGTCTTGGAAGCCTGAGGAGGCCATCTGTGGAAGCGCCCAATCCCGCCGTCCCGTGGGACCGTGACGAGCTCACGGTCGGTGATCTCGCCGCACGGAGCGGTGTGTCGGTGTCAGCATTGCACTTCTATGAGCGTAAAGGGCTGATCGCGAGCCGGCGCACGTCCGGAAACCAGCGCCGATACCGCCGCGAGACGCTGCGGCGCGTGGCGTTCATCAGGGTGTCGCAGCGCGTGGGGATACCGCTTGCGGACATCGGCGCCGCGCTCGGCACGCTCCCCGGCGACCGCACGCCGACCGCGAAGGACTGGCGGCGCATCTCGCAGGCCTGGCACGACGATCTCGACGCGCGGATCGAGCAGCTCTCCCGGCTCCGCGACCATCTCACGGACTGCATAGGCTGCGGTTGCCTCTCGCTGCGTCGCTGCGCGCTGACCAACCCGCACGACGAGCTCGCCGAGGCCGGCCCGGGGCCACGGACGCTCCTGGTGGAAGGGCTGGAGCCGGATGGGGCGTGACGGCGGGGTTGGAGCGCGACTTTGCGGGCGGTCCCGGCGGCGGCTCTGGTAGAAAGCGGCACCGATGCCGTGCCGACCGAGGGGGAGTCGTGGGTACGTATTACGAGTGGGTCGCCGACCTGGACGTGACCGAGCAGGATGCGCCCGAGGTCGGCCGGCGGGTGGTGGAGGCGCTGGTCGCACGCGGGGTGATCCTTCCGGAGCTGTCCCCGGACGCGGCGCTCGGGGGCGACGGCCATCCGGCAGGGCCCGCATGGGCCGACACCGTGGAGGCGTCGGCGTCGGGTGAGTCGCCGTGGGGTGTCCAGGTCCGGGTCGGCCGTGAGGTGCAGGACGGCGGGCAGTTCGACGTCGGCTCGGTCACGTGCCCGCGCTGCTCGGCCACGAGAGAGTTCTTCGGGCCGCCGGAGGAGTTCGGTCCGACCTGCTCGGACGAGGAGGGCCTGAGGCGGTTCTACGATGCGGCTGCGGCCTGGAGCGAGGGGGACGCAGGGAGCGAGGCGGACCTGGAGTGCCGGGCGTGCGGCGTCGCTACGCCGGTCGTCGAGTGGCGGGCCGGTGGCGCGGCGCTCACGTGCCTGGCCTTCATCTTCTGGGGCTGGGACGAGCTTCGTCCCGAGGCGCTGCGCTGGGTCGCCGAGGCGACGGGCGGGCACCGGATCGCGAGCGGGAGCGGCAAGATCTGACGACGCTGTGCCGCTGCGCCCGTTAGGCTCGCGGCCATGGCTTCTGCACTGCCCCGTGTCCTGGTGCTCAACGGTCCCAACCTCGGCCGGCTCGGCGTCCGCGAGCCCGAGATCTACGGGCATGCCTCCATGGCAGACCTCGAGATCGCCGCCGCGAAGTGGGGCGAGGAGCTGGGGTTGGAGGTCGAGGTGCGGCAGACCGACGGCGAGTCGGAGATCGTCGGCTGGCTCCACGAGGCGGTCGACGCCGGCGCCCACGTGGTGCTCAACCCCGCTGCGTTCACGCACTACTCGTACGCGCTGCGCGACGCCGCTGCCCAGGTCACCACCGCGAACCTGCTGCTCGTCGAGGTGCACCTCTCCAACCCGGCGACGCGGGAGTCGTTCCGGCACTACTCGGTGGTGGCCGGGATCGCGACGGGCACCGTCGCGGGGTTCGGTTTCGACTCCTACCGGCTGGCGCTGTCGGCTATCGCGGGGCGGTTGGCGAAGTCAAGTCTCAAAGGTTGAGGGACTCTCCTTAAGTCTCTATCCTTGATGGCTGCTCTGGAAGGGTCTAGGCTTGAGCCGTGATAGTCCTCACCGTCGACCAACGAGGCTCGACCTTCGCCGATGACCGGGTTCCTGAGGTGCTCGCGGAACTCGAGGAACTGACGCGCGGCCGCGACGGGCTCGTGGTCCCGTTCGAGCGCACGGTGGGCGATGAGGTTCAGGGCGTCCTGGCTGTCGGGCGCGCTGGGGCCCAGCTCGCGATCGACCTCGCCCTGCACCTGTTGCGCGACCAGGGGTGGAGCATCGGCATCGGCGTCGGCTCGGTCGAGGGTCCGTTGCCCACGGTCTCCCGTGAGGCGCGCGGCTTCGCGTTCTACCGCGCCCGCGCCGCCGTCGAACGAGCCAAGACCCGGGGCAGGGGCACCTCGATCGCTGTCGAAGGGCCGACGCCCCCCGCGAACGAGCCGGACCTGGCCGCCGAGGTCGAGGCACTGCTCCGGCTTCTTGCCGCGATTCGGGCGCGGAGGACTCCCCAAGGGTGGGAGGTCGCCGATACGCTCACCACGCTCGACGACAAACCGGGGCGGCAGCGGATAGTCGCTCAGTCCTTGCAGGTCAGCGAGCAGGCGGTGAGCCAGCGCGTCCGTGCGGCGCTCTGGCAGGAAGAAGAGGCGGTGCGTCCGGTAGCGGTGCGGCTGCTCGCCGAGCTGAGCAGCTCGGCAAGCGACGCGCCCGACGCCGCAGGCAGACCTGTCAGGACCGATCGTGTGAAGGCCGAGCACGTGAGACCGAGCGAACGAAGAGCTGAGGGGGACGTGGCGCCGTGACCTGGGACATGCTGGAGGCCATCGACGGATGGCAGTGGTTGACGGCAGTGGCGATCTGGGTCGTCACGCTGTTGCTGAGCGTCGTGGTCGGTTCGTGGGTGGTGCCCTGGGTGCTGCGTAAGGCCAGCGGGGGAGACCTGCCCTGGGCGCGCTACGAACCCTATGAGCCGCCCGCCCGGCCGCGTTCCCTCGAGCCGGGTGAGGATGAGTCGCGCGGCACCCTGAAGACGCCGATGGGCGAGCCGGCCGGTGGAGGTGGCGATCCTGGCGACCCGCCGACCGGCACGATGAACCCTGAGGCCGTGGACATCCTGCGCGGCGGAGCGTGGCTCGGCGTGTTGGAGCGCCTCGCGATCACGGGCGCGCTCCTGGCCGGCTACCCCTATGGCATCGCGATAGTGGTCGCGATCAAGGGGCTCGGCCGTTACGCGGAGCTTCGGGACCAGCCGATCGCGTCGGAGCGGTTCGTCGTGGGTACGCTCGCCTCGCTGATCTGGTCGGTGGCGACGGGTCTCCTGGGGCTCGCCGCGATGAGCACGTTCGTGCTCTGAAGACATGCTCCTGTCTCGCTCCTGACGTGCTCCGCCGACTCAAGACTGGCGACTGATGGCTCGTGAGATCTGACGGTCCGTTAGACTTGATCGCTGCTGCTTGACACCTGCTTGATCACCCAGCTCGATCACCCCAGCCGCCGGCCTCCTGTCGGCGCGCCCTGGGTGCAAACCTTCACCGACACAGGAAGACGAACGTGGCTACCTCCAACGACATCAAGAACGGCACCGTGCTCCGGATCGACGGCAACCTCTGGACGGTCATCGAGTTCCAGCATGTCAAGCCGGGCAAGGGTGGAGCGTTCGTCCGAACGAAGATGAAGAACGTGCTGTCCGGCAAGGTCGTCGACAAGACGTTCAACGCGGGCATCAAGGTCGAGACGGCCAACGTCGACCGTCGCGACTTCCAGTACCTGTACATGGACGGCGACGACTTCGTCTTCATGGACAACGACACGTACGACCAGGTGAACGTGCCCGCGGCGACGGTCGGCGACGCCAAGGACTACATGCTCGAGGGCATGAGCGTCATGCTCGCCTCGAACGACGGCACGCCGCTGTACATCGAGCTGCCGACGTCGGTGGTCCTCGAGATCACCTACACCGAGCCGGGCCTGCAGGGCGACCGGTCCACCGGTGGCACCAAGCCGGCGACGCTCGAGACGGGCGCCGAGATCCAGGTCCCGCTGTTCCTCGAGCAGGGCGTCAAGGTGAAGGTCGACACGCGCACCGGTGACTACCTCGGTCGCGTCACGGAGTGACGTGCGGCTGACGGGCAACCGGCGCACGGCAGCCCACCAGCAGGTTTCGTAGCAGAGCTCCAGTAGCGAACTTCAGTAGCAGAAAGAGACCATGGGCGCACGCACCAAGGCGCGCAAGCGCGCCGCCGACATCCTCTTCGAGGCGGAGCAGCGGGGCATCGACCCGCTGAAGCTCCTCGCCGACCGCGTGGCGGTGCCGCACACCGAGGCGGCCGTGCCGCAGTACACGGTCGACATCGTCGAGGGTGTGGTCGCGCACCGCGACCGCATCGACGAGGTGCTCGAGACGTACTCGCAGGGCTGGACGCTCCAGCGCATGCCGGCAGTCGACCGCGCACTGCTGCGGATCGGCTCCTGGGAGGTCCTGTTCAACGACGAGGTGCCCGACGCCGTAGCGGTCGACGAGGCGGTCGACCTCGCCGGCGACCTGTCGACGGACGACTCGCCCGCCTTCGTCAACGGCCTCCTCGGCCGGGTCAAGGACCTGAAGCCGACTCTGCTGGCGTGAGAGCCCGCGCGAGCCGGCAGCACGCGTGAGCACCGGTCCCGGCGCTGAACGGTTCGACGAGCGACGTCTGCTCGTCGCCCTGTTCGGCGCCGGGACCGCTGCGTTCGCGCAGCTCTACGCGCCGCAGTCCGTCCTGCCCGACGCCGCCCGCGAGCTCGCGACGTCGGCCTCCGCGACCGCGCTGCTCGTCTCCGCCGCCACGCTCGGCCTGGCCGTCGGCGTGCTGCCCTGGGCCTGGGTGGCCGACCGTGTCGGCCGGGTGCGGGCGATGACCTTCGCGATGCTCGGCGCGACGGCGGTCGGGCTCGCGATCCCGTTCGCGCCGACGTTCGGCCTGATGGTCGCCGGGCGGGCGGCGGAAGGGCTGCTCGTCGCCGGGGTGCCCGCCGTCGCGATGGCGTATCTGACCGAGACGCTCATCGACGCGGGGGCGGCGTCCGCGGTGCCACGCGCCGCGGGGACCTACGTGGCAGGCACCTCGATGGGCGGTCTCCTGGGGCGGCTCGTGGCGGGCGGCGTCGCCGAGCTCTTCGGCTGGCGCGCGGGCGTGGGTGCCGTTGCGGTCGCCTGCCTGGTCGCGACGCTCGTGTTCATCTGGCTGGCGCCGCGGGACCGGACGCCATCAAAGGACCGGACGCCATCAAAGGACCGGACGCCATCCGAGGACGAGGTGCCGGACGGCGGCCGGGCGGGCCGCCTCAAGGTCCTGCTCAGCCCGCGCCTGCTCGCGCTCGACGCACAGGGTCTGCTGCTCATGGGCGGGTTCGTGGCCGTCTACAACTACCTCGGCTTCCGGCTCGCCGACGAGCCGTTCGGACTGTCGTCCGGCGTGGTGAGCCTCGTGTTCCTCGCGTATCTGGCCGGCACGTGGTCGTCGGCGCGGACCGGCCGGCTGGTGGTGCGGCACGGGCGGCGCCGGGTGCTGATCGTCTCGACGGGGGTGATGGCGGGCGGCGTGGCGGCCACGCTGTCGGCGTGGCTGCCGCTCGTCCTGGTGGGCCTGGTCGTGCTGACCGCCGGGTTCTTCGGGGCGCATGCGGTGGCCAGCGGGTGGACCCCGGTCGCCGCGCCGGGGGCCAGGACCCAGGCGGCAGCGGTCTACAACCTGGCGTACTACGCCGGGTCCAGCGTGTTCGGGTGGCTCGGCGGGGTCGGGTTCGCACTGGCGGGTTGGCCCGGGACCGTCGGGATGGTGCTCGCGCTGGTGGCGGTCGCGATGAGGCTTGCGACGGCGGTGCTCCGGGACTGACGGCGCGGACTGAGGACCGGGCCCAGCGGCCTGCCGACCTCAGCGCTGCAGGTGATCGCCTGCCGCCCGCCACGCCCTCCGGATGTGAGCAACGCCGCTCCGGCGGGCGGCGACCCCGGCTCTCGCCGCATGGGCGGCGGGTTAGGGTGGTGGCTGTCAGACTCCCTTTAATCCCGTCCCGTGAGGCGGAGAAGGAGGTCGCCAGATGAATCCTGGCAGCCGCATGCCCGAATCCAGCGCCGCCCCCGGCAGCACCCAGAACAGCACCCGGAGCACGGACCCCGGCACCGCCGCACGGACGGTGCTCGGCGAGGCCGACATCGCTCGGGCCCTGACTCGCATCGCCCACGAGATCGTGGAGCGGAACAAGGGCGCCGCCGATCTCCTCCTGCTCGGCATCCCGACCCGCGGCGTGCAGCTCGCGCACCGGCTGGCCGAGCGCCTGACGCAGATCGAGCCCTCGTTCAGCGGCGAGTACGGCACCCTCGACGTGACCATGTACCGCGACGACCTGCGCCGTCAGCCCACGCGCGCCGTCGGGCAGACGGTCCTGCCGGGCAGCCTGGACGGCACCATCGACGACAAGGTGGTCGTCCTGGTCGACGACGTCCTCTTCTCCGGCCGCACCATCCGCGCCGCCCTCGACGCCCTGAACGACCTGGGCCGGCCCCGCGTGGTGCAGCTCGCCGCCCTGGTCGACCGCGGCCACCGCGAGCTCCCGATCCGCGCCGACTACGTGGGCAAGAACCTGCCCACGTCGCGCAGCGAGCGGGTGCGGGTGCGCCTGTCCGACGTCGACGGGGGAGCCGACTCCGTCGTGATCAGCGGGGTGACGCCGTGAAGCACCTCCTGACCACCCAGGGCATGTCCAAGGACGACGCGATCCTGCTGCTGGACACCTCGGCGCAGATGGCGGCCACGCAGTCCCGCGAGAACAAGAAGCTGCCGACGCTGCGCGGGCGCACCGTCGTGAACCTGTTCTACGAGGACTCCACGCGCACCCGGATCTCGTTCGAGACGGCGGCCAAGCGCCTGTCCGCCGACGTCATCAACTTCTCGGCCAAGGGTTCCAGCGTGTCCAAGGGCGAGTCCCTGAAGGACACCGCCCTGACCCTGCACGCCATGGGCGCCGACGCCGTGGTGGTGCGCCACTCGGCCTCGGGCGCCGCGCACCAGCTGGCCCATGCGGGCTGGCTCGACGCCGGTGTGCTCAACGCGGGCGACGGCATGCACCAGCACCCGACGCAGGCGCTGCTGGACGCGTTCACGATCCGGCGGCACCTGGTGGGCAACGTCGGCGAGGACGGTCGCGGCGCCGACACCTCGGTCGGCGCCGACCTGGCCGGCCTGCGCATCGCGATAGTCGGCGACGTGCTGCACTCCCGCGTGGCCCGCTCGAACGTGTACCTCCTGCACACCCTCGGCGCCGAGGTGACGCTGGTCGCGCCGCCCACGCTCGTCCCGGTGGGCGTGGAGACGTGGCCCTGCCGCGTCTCGTACCACCTGGACGAGACGCTCGAGCAGTGGCAGCCCGATGCGGTCATGATGCTGCGGGTGCAGCGCGAGCGGATGTCGGGCGGCTCGGGTTCGTTCTTCCCGAGCCCCATGGAGTACAGCCGCAAGTTCGGGTTCGACGCCCGCCGCCTCGCGGTGCTGCCCGACCATTCGATAGTGATGCACCCCGGTCCGATGAACCGCGGCCTGGAGATCTCCGCGGCCGCCGCCGACCACCCCCGCTCCGTGATCGTGGAGCAGGTGGCCAACGGTGTCGCCGTCCGGATGGCTGCCCTGTACCTGCTGCTGTCCGGCGACACCAGCACCGACGAGAGGAACACTCTGTGAGCGCCCCTTCAACCACGACCTACGTGCTGCGTGGAGTGCTTCCCTACGGCACGGACGCGGTCGACGTCGTCCTGGCGGACGGAGTGATCGCCGCGATCGGGGCTCCCGGCACGGTCGAGGTACCCGAGGGTGCCCGTGAGGTCCGTGCGGAGGGGCACGTGCTCCTGCCCGGGCTCGTCGATCTGCACACCCACCTGCGCGAGCCGGGCCGGGAGGACGCCGAGACGGTGTTCTCCGGTACCCGGGCCGCCGCCGCCGGCGGCTTCACCGCGGTGCACGCCATGGCGAACACGACGCCGACGCAGGACACCGCGGGCGTCGTCGAGCAGGTGTACCGGCTGGGGCAGGAGGCCGGCTGGGTCGACGTGCACCCCGTCGGCGCGGTGACCGTAGGCCTGAGTGGCGAGAAGCTCGCCGAGCTGGGCGCCATGGCCGACTCCGCCGCCCGCGTCCGCGTCTTCTCGGACGACGGCAAGTGCGTGCACGACCCGGTCCTGATGCGCCGCGCGCTGGAGTACGTCAAGGCGTTCGACGGAGTCGTGGCCCAGCACGCGCAGGAGCCGCGCCTCACCGAGGGCGCGCAGATGAACGAGGGCATCGTGTCCGCGCAGATCGGCCTGACGGGCTGGCCCGCCGTCGCCGAGGAGTCGATCATCGCGCGCGACGTGCTGCTCGCCGAGCACGTCGGCTCGCGGCTGCACGTGTGCCACCTGTCGACGGCCGGGTCGGTGGAGATCATCCGCTGGGCCAAGGGGCGCGGCATCAACGTCACCGCCGAGGTGACGCCGCACCACCTCGTGCTGACCGACGAGCTCGCCCGCGACTACGACCCGGTGTTCAAGGTCAACCCGCCGCTGCGTACCGCCAAGGACGTCGAGGCCGTCCGCGAGGGCCTGGCCGACGGCACCATCGACATCGTCGCCACCGACCACGCCCCGCACCCGGTCGAGGACAAGGACTGCGAGTGGGCGTCGGCCGCGTTCGGCATGACGGGCCTGGAGACGGCGCTGTCCGTCGTGCAGCAGACCATGGTCGATACCGGCCGCATGACCTGGGCCGACGTCGCCCGCGTGCTCTCGGAGAACCCCGCCCGGATCGGCCGGATCGACGGTGAGCACGGACGGGGCCAGGGCCGCCCGGTCGCGGTCGGCGAGCCCGCCAACCTGACCCTCGTCGATCCGTCCGCGACCCGGACGATCGACGGCCGCACCCAGGTCACCGCCAGCGACAACACGCCGTTCACGGGCATGGAGCTGCCGGGCCGCGTCGTCGCGACGTTCCTGCGTGGCCGCGCGACGGTGCTCGACGGCGCGGTCGTCGAGAGCAAGCCCTTCGAAGGAGCCGTCCGATGAAGATCCTGGCCATCACCCTGCTGGTCCTCCTGGCGGTCTTCCTGGTGCTGTACGTGACGCTCATCGGCCGACGCCGGCTCGCGCAGCGCACCACCACGCTCGTGCCCCGGCCGCCCGCGGTCCCGGGCGTGGACCAGACCGGCGCGGACCAGACGGGCCCCGTACGGTTCGGCCCGCTGGAGGCGGTCTACGTCTCCACGACGCTGCACGGCGACTGGCTCGCCCGCGTCGGCGCGCACGGGCTCGGCGACCGGTCCAACGCGCTCGTGTCCGTGCACGACGGCGGTGTCCTGGTCGAGCGCGAGGGCGCCGACGACCTCTGGGTGCCCGTGCACACCATCCGCAGCACGAGCCTCGCCCCTGGCATGGCCGGCAAGTACGTCGGCGCCGACGGGCTCGTCGTCCTGACCTGGGCGGTCCCGGAGGCCGACGACGTCGCCGCCGCCCTCGTCGACACGGGTCTGCGCACCCGGCGCGCCGAGGACCGCGGTGCGCTCGTCGACGCCGTCCGGCACCTGCTGGCCGCCCGGCAGCACACCCAGCAAGACGTTCAGCAGTACCCGTACCAGCAAGACCCGTACCAGCAAGACCCGTACCAGCAAGACCCGCACCAGCAGGAGGCCCGGTGACCATCCCGATGACACCCGCAGCACAGACCGCCGCGGAGTCCGCAGCGCTCGTCCTCGAGGACGGCACGACCTACCGCGGCCGCGCGTACGGCGCCACCGGCACCACGTTCGGCGAGATCGTCTTCTCCACCGGCATGACCGGCTACCAGGAGACGCTGACGGACCCGTCCTACCACCGACAGATCGTCGTCATGACCGCGCCGCACATCGGCAACACCGGCGTGAACGACGAGGACCCCGAGTCCGGCCAGATCTGGGTCTCCGGCTACGTGGTCCGCGACCCCGCGCGGCGTGTGTCGAGCTGGCGCGCGCAGCACTCGCTCGGCGAGGAGCTCGCCGAGCAGGGCATCGTCGGCATCTCCGACGTCGACACCCGCGCGCTGACCCGCCGGCTGCGCGAGCAGGGCGTGATGCGCGCAGGCATCTTCTCGGGCGAGGACCTGGTCCGCGACGGGTACCCGCGCTCCGTCGAGGAGCTCGTGGCCCAGGTGCAGGCCTCCCCGCAGATGGCGGGCGCCGACCTGGCCCGCGAGGTCTCCACCAAGGAGTCCTACACCGTGGAGCCGCAGGGCGAGTGGCTGGAGAACAACCCGGGCAAGGCCCCCGTCGCGACGGTGGTCGCCGTCGACCTCGGCATCAAGACCATGACGCCGGTCCGCCTCGCCGAGCGCGGCGTCCGCGTCGTCGTCGTGCCGCAGGCCTCCACCGTCGCCGACATCGAGGGCGTGTTCGCCGCGCTGCCCGACGACGCCCCGCGCGGCGTCTTCTTCTCGAACGGCCCCGGGGACCCGGGCGCTGCCGGCCACGAGGTCGAGCTGCTGCGCGAGGTCCTTGACCGCAGGATCCCGTTCTTCGGCATCTGCTTCGGCAACCAGCTCCTGGGCCGTGCGCTCGGGTACGGCACCTACAAGCTGGACTACGGGCACCGCGGCATCAACCAGCCGGTGCTCGACCGCACGACCGCCAAGGTGGAGGTCACCGCGCACAACCACGGCTTCGCGGTCGACGCCCCGCTGGACGAGCAGGGCTCGACGGCGCCGCACGACGGCGGCCGCTACGGCCGCGTCGTCGTCTCCCACGTGGGGCTCAACGACCAGGTGGTCGAAGGGCTGACCTGCCTCGACCTGCCCGCCTTCTCCGTGCAGTACCACCCGGAGGCGGCCGCGGGCCCGCACGACGCCGCCTACCTGTTCGACCGGTTCGTCGGCCTGCTGACGAACCCGGCGGCCTGGCCGCCCGCACTCAAGTCCCCGCAGTCAGCAGCCCAGATCAACACCGCATCTCAGATCAACACCGAGGAGAACCACTGATGCCTCGCCGTTCCGACATCTCCTCGGTCCTCGTCATCGGGTCCGGCCCGATCGTCATCGGCCAGGCCTGCGAGTTCGACTACTCCGGCACCCAGGCGTGCCGCGTGCTGCGCGAGGAGGGCCTGCGGGTCATCCTCGTGAACTCGAACCCGGCCACGATCATGACCGACCCCGAGTTCGCGGACGCCACCTACGTGGAGCCCATCACGACCGAGGTCCTCACCACGATCATCGCCAAGGAGCGCCCCGACGCGCTGCTGCCCACCCTGGGTGGCCAGACGGCGCTCAACGCCGCCATCGCGCTGGATGAGGCAGGGGTGCTCGAGAAGTACGGCGTCGAGCTCATCGGCGCCAACATCCCCGCCATCCAGAAGGGCGAGGACCGCCAGCAGTTCAAGGACGTCGTCGCCAAGTGCGGCGGCGAGTCCGCGCGCTCCGAGATCGTGCACTCCATCGACGAGGCCCTCAAGGCCGCCGAGATCCTCGGCTACCCGATGGTCGTGCGCCCCTCGTTCACCATGGGCGGCCTGGGTTCCGGCCTGGCCTACGACGAGGCGGACCTGCACCGCATCGTCGGGCAGGGCCTGCACTACTCGCCCACCACGGAGGTGCTCCTGGAGGAGTCCATCCTGGGGTGGAAGGAGTACGAGCTGGAGCTCATGCGCGACCGCAACGACAACGTGGTGGTCGTCTGCTCCATCGAGAACGTCGACCCGGTGGGCGTGCACACCGGCGACTCCGTCACCGTGGCCCCCGCGATGACGCTGACGGACCGCGAGTACCAGAAGCTGCGCGACATCGGCATCGCCGTGATCCGCGAGGTCGGCGTCGACACCGGCGGCTGCAACATCCAGTTCGCGATCGACCCGGAGGACGGGCGGATCATCGTCATCGAGATGAACCCGCGCGTCTCCCGCTCCTCCGCGCTGGCCTCCAAGGCGACCGGCTTCCCCATCGCGAAGATCGCGGCCAAGCTCGCCGTCGGCTACACGCTGGACGAGATCCCGAACGACATCACCAAGGTGACCCCCGCGAGCTTCGAGCCCACGCTCGACTACGTCGTGGTCAAGGTGCCGCGGTTCGCGTTCGAGAAGTTCCCCGCGGCCGACGACACGCTGACCACCACCATGAAGTCGGTGGGCGAGGCCATGGCGCTCGGCCGGAACTTCACCGAGGCGCTCGGCAAGGCCCTGCGGTCCATCGACAAGGGCGGCGTCCAGTTCCACTGGGACGGCGACGCCCCGTCGGGCGAGGAGCTGGCCACGCTGCTCAAGGAGATCGAGCGGCCCACCGAGGGTCGCATGGTCGCCGTCCAGCAGGCGCTGCGGGCGGTCGCCACCGGCGGGACGACGCTCGAGCAGGTGTTCGACGCCACCAAGATCGACCCCTGGTTCCTCGACCAGATCCAGCTCGTCAACGAGGTGGCCGCCGAGGTCGCTGCGTCGCCCACCGTCACGGAGGACGTGCTGCGGCACGCCAAGCGGCACGGGCTGTCCGACGCCCAGATCGCGCGGCTGCGCGGCATGGGCTCATCGGGCGAGGTGACGGTCCGCGAGATCCGGCACGCGCTCGGCGTCCGCCCGGTCTACAAGACCGTGGACACCTGCGCCGCCGAGTTCGCGGCGAAGACCCCGTACCACTACTCGAGCTACGACTCCGAGACCGAGGTGGCGCCGCGTGAGCGCGAGGCGGTGATCATCCTCGGTTCCGGGCCCAACCGCATCGGGCAGGGCATCGAGTTCGACTACTCGTGCGTGCACGCCACCCTGGCGCTGAAGGACAAGTACGAGACCGTCATGGTCAACTGCAACCCCGAGACCGTCTCGACGGACTACGACACGGCGGACCGCCTGTACTTCGAGCCGCTGACCTTCGAGGACGTCCTCGAGGTCTACCAGGCCGAGCTCGCCGCCGGGCCGGTCAAGGGCATCATCGTGCAGCTCGGCGGGCAGACGCCGCTGAGCCTCGCGCGGCGCCTGGCCGAGGCCGGCCTGCCGATCCTCGGCACCAGCCCCGAGGCGATCGACGCCGCGGAGGACCGCGGCCTCTTCGGGCAGGTCCTGCTCGACGCCGGTCTGCCCGCCCCGGCCTTCGGCACCGCGCGGTCGCTCCCGCAGGCCCGCGAGATCGCCGACCGCATCGGCTACCCCGTGCTCGTGCGCCCGTCGTACGTGCTCGGCGGCCGCGGCATGGAGATCGTCTACAGCGAGGACCAGCTCACCGGGTACGTGGAGCGTGCGCTGGAGGCGGCCGCCGTCTCCCACGCCGACTCCGGCGCGCACGGCACGCTCGCCGCGCCGCTGCTGATCGACCGGTTCCTCGACGACGCGATGGAGATCGACGTCGACGCGCTGTTCGACGGCGAGGAGATGTTCCTCGGCGGCGTCATGGAGCACATCGAGGAGGCGGGCATCCACTCGGGTGACTCGGCCTGCGTGCTCCCTCCGGTGTCGCTGAGCGAGACCGAGATCGCGCGCATCCGCCGCTCCACCGAGGCCATCGCCCGGGGTGTCGGGGTGCGGGGCCTGCTCAACGTCCAGTACGCGCTCGTGAGCGACGTCCTGTACGTCCTGGAGGCCAACCCGCGTGCGTCGCGCACCGTGCCGTTCGTCTCCAAGGCGACGGGCACGCCGCTGGCCAAGGCGGCCGCGCGGGTCATGGTCGGGGACTCGATCGCCGACCTGCGGGCCGAGGGCCTGCTCCCGGAGCACGACGGCGCCACGCTCGACCTGGGCGCCCCGCTCGCGGTCAAGGAGGCGGTGCTGCCGTTCAAGCGGTTCCGTACCCGCGAGGGCCTGGTCGTCGACTCGGTGCTCGGCCCGGAGATGCGCTCCACGGGCGAGGTCATGGGCTTCGACAAGGACTTCCCGCACGCGTTCGCGAAGTCGCAGGCCGCGGCGTTCGGCGGGCTGCCGACGTCGGGCACGGTGTTCGTCTCCGTGGCCGACAGCGACAAGCGGCACGTGGTCTTCCCCGTGAAGCGCCTCGTGGAGCTCGGCTTCAAGGTCCTGGCGACCGAGGGCACCGCCACGGTGCTGCGCCGCAACGGCATCGAGGCGACGGTGGTGCGCAAGCACACCGAGGGCCGCGGGCCGGACGGCGAGCTCACGGTCGTGGGGCTCATCACCGAGGGGCAGATCGACCTCGTGGTGAACTCGCCGTCGGGCCAGGGCGCCCGCGCGGACGGCTACGAGATCCGCGCTGCCACGACGGCTGCCGACAAGCCGATCGCGACGACCGTGGACCAGCTCGCGGCGGCGGTGCAGGGCATCGAGGCGGTGCTCGCGGGTCCGTTCGAGGTGGCAAGCCTCCAGGAGCACCAGGCCGCCACCGTGGCCCGCCTGGCGGCGGCCAAGCTGGCGGTCACAGCTCCGGCGGGAGTGAGCGCGTGAGCGACGTCGTGCCCTTCGGCGCCCGGCTCGCCGCGGCGATGGACGAGCACGGTCCGCTGTGTGTCGGCATCGACCCGCACGCGTCGCTCCTCCAGGCCTGGGGCCTGCGGGACGACGTCGACGGGCTGCGCGAGTTCTCGCTGCGGGTGGTGGACGCGCTCGGGGGCAGGGTCGCGGCGTTCAAGCCGCAGGCGGCCTTCTTCGAGCGGCACGGCTCGCGGGGCCTGGCGGTGCTGGAGGAGGTCATCGCGGCGGCTCGCACCGCGGGCTCCGGGGGTTCCGGCAGCGCCGGGACGCTGACGATCGTGGATGCCAAGCGCGGCGACATCGGCTCGACGATGGGCGCCTACGCGGACGCGTTCCTCGCGGACGGTTCGCCCCTGGCGGGGGACGCCCTCACGGTGTCGCCGTACCTCGGGTTCGGCTCGCTCGCGCCGGCCGTCGAGCTGGCCGCGGCCACCGGTCGCGGGCTGTTCGTGCTGTGCCTCACCTCCAACAAGGAGGGCTTCGAGGTGCAGCACGCCCGCACCGAGATCTCAGCGCAGGCGGGTCCGGACGGCGTCCTGGACGGCGTCCCGGGCGGCACGGTCGCGGCCCTCATGGCCGCACGCGCCGCGGTGCTCAACGCGGGTGCGGAGCCCATGGGTTCCGTCGGCCTCGTGGTGGGCGCGACGATCGGTGACGCCGTCGCCGCTACGGGCACCGACCTCGTCGCCGTCAACGGACCCCTCCTGGCGCCCGGCGTGGGTGCGCAGGGGGCGGGGGAGCGCGAGCTCGCCACGACGTTCGGTGACGCCCGGCGGAACGTGCTGGCGTCGTCGTCCAGGGGGGTGCTCGCCGCAGGACCGGACCCGGACGCACTGGTGAGAGCGGCACGAACGGCCGCGCAGGAGGCGAAGACAGCACTGCGGAGCTGAAACTCGTCCGCAGGACAAAGCGCCCTCGATCGCTATGGAACGAGGGCGCTTTGTCATGGAATGCACCAAATGCGTAAAAGCTCAAGTGCATGAGTTTTCACGAAGTGGCGTTCTGCGATTGCCGACCGGTGGGGCGGTGGCTACTTTCGATGCAGCAGTTCACACCAGACCGGTCGCGGACCAGGTCACGGACTTGGGCATCCGGCCCGAGCGAGGACCGGACGTCCTAGCCCAGGAGGCCGGTCGAGACACGAGTAGGTGACTTGCGTGGCACTACCTCCCCTCACCCCCGAGCAGCGTGCGGCAGCACTCGAGAAGGCCGCCGAGGCGCGTCGCGCTCGGGCAGTGATCAAGAACAAGCTCAAGTACTCGCAGGGCTCCCTCAAGGAGGTCATCGAGCAGGGCCAGAAGGACGACGTCGTCGGCAAGCTCAAGGTCGTCTCGTTGCTCGAGTCACTGCCCGGGGTCGGTAAGGTTAAGGCCAGGGCGATCATGGAAGAGATCGGGATCGCCGAGACCCGCCGCGTCCGAGGCCTCGGACCGCACCAGTCGGCGGCGCTCATCGAGAGGTTTGGCTGAGATCAGTACGACACAACCCGCACGGCTGACCGTGCTCGCAGGACCCACCGCGGTGGGTAAGGGCACGGTCTCCGCCGATGTGCGGGACCGCTATCCCCAGGTCTGGCTCTCCGTGTCGGCGACCACCAGGTCGCCGCGCCCGGGCGAGGTGGACGGAGTGCACTACCTGTTCGTGTCACCGGAGGAGTTCGACCGTATGGTCGCCGCCGGTGAGATGCTCGAGTGGGCAGTGGTGCACGGTCACAACCGTTACGGGACGCCACGGCGGCCGGTGGAGCAGAAGCTCGCCGCCGGGGTGCCCGTCCTCCTGGAGATCGACCTCCAGGGTGCACGCCAGGTGCGTGAAGCGGTGACGGCCTCGGGTCTTGAAGCCCGATTCGTCTTCCTCGCCCCGCCGAGCTTCGACGAGCTGGTCCGCCGGCTCGTCGGACGCGGTACCGAGGACTCCGAGGAGCGCGAGCGCCGGCTCGCCACCGCGCGGGTCGAGCTCGCCGCGGAGGAGGAGTTCGACGTCACGATCGTGAACGACGACGTCCACCGCGCCACGGACGCGCTCGTCTCCGTGATGGGTGTGGGTTCCACCACACCTGTCGCGGGCTAGCAGGCTCGCGCAGGCAAGAGCGGGCCGGACCACGTCCGGCCTGCCGCGTCCGAGTGATCGAGCAGGTAGACTCGTGCCTCGGACTTTCCCCCGTACCTCAGACTTCTGGAGCTTCACCATGGCCGGAACCGTCGCCGCCCCCGAGGGCATCACCGACCCGCCGATCGACGAGCTGCTCGAGCGTATCGACTCGAAGTACGGCCTCGTGCTGTACGCCTCCATGCGCGCGCGTCAGATCAACGCTTACTACTCGCAGCTCAACGAGGGCCTCCTGGAGAACGTGGGCCCGCTCGTCGAGACCCGCAACCAGGAGAAGCCGCTCTCCATCGCGATGCGCGAGATCACCCAGGGCCTCCTCACGATCGAAGAGGTCGACCCGGCGGAGGTTCAGGCGCAGGCCGACGCCGCCGCGGCAGCCAAGGCCGAGCAGCCGCTGCCCGACTTCCCGGCCTGACCGGACTCGTTGTCATGAGGATCCTCCTCGGCGTGACCGGGGGGATCGCCGCGTACAAGGCGGTCCTCCTGCTGCGCTTGCTGCGCGAGCAGGGGCACGCCGTGCGGGTGATCCCCACCCACGCCGCGCTCGAGTTCGTGGGCGCGCCGACCTTCGAGGCGCTGTCGGGCGAGCCCGTCAGCACCGAGGTGTTCGACGACGTGCCCGGCGTGCAGCACGTGGCGCTGGGCAAGGGCGCCGATCTCGTGATCGTCGCCCCGGCGACCGCCGACTTCATGGCGCGCGCGGTCGCCGGCCTCGCCGACGACCTGCTGACCACCACGCTGCTGGCGGCCCGCTGCCCGGTGGTGTTCGCACCGGCGATGCACACCGAGATGTGGGACCACCCCGCGACGCGGTCGAACGTGGCGACGCTGCGTGAGCGCGGCGTGCACGTGATCGAGCCGGCGTCGGGCCGGCTGACCGGCACCGACACGGGTCCCGGCCGCCTGCCGGAGCCGGAGGACATCGCACGCGAGGCCCTGGCGCTGCTCAAGACCCCGCAATCGCTGGTCGAGCCTGTCGAGACCCAGGACCTCACGGGCCGCCGCGTGGTCGTCTCCGCCGGCGGCACACGCGAGCCGATCGACCCCGTCCGGTTCATCGGCAACCGGTCCAGCGGTCGGCAGGGCGTCGCGCTGGCGCAGGCGGCCGCCGCGCGCGGCGCGGACGTGACGCTGGTCGCGGCGAACCTCGCCCAGGACGTGACCGACCAGGTCGAGTCCGTGCGCGGTGCGGCGGGCGGGCTCGCCTGCTCCGTCGTGCGGGTCGAGTCGACCGCCGAGCTGCGCTCCGCTGTGCGGGCCGCCGGCGCGACCGCCGATGTCGTGGTGATGGCAGCGGCCGTGGCCGACTTCCGGCCCGCCGTCACGCCGGACGCCAAGATCAAGAAGGTGCCGGGCCAGGGGCCCGCACCGATCGAGCTCCTCGAGAACCCGGACATCCTGGCCGAGCTGGCGCACGAGCGCCTGCGCCCCGGCCAGGTGGTGGTGGGCTTCGCCGCCGAGACCGGCGACGCGTCCGGCAGCGTGCTGGACCACGGCCGCACCAAGGCGCGGCGCAAGGGCGCCGATCTGATAGCGGTCAACGCCGTCGGCTCCGGGCGGGGGTTCGGCACCGAGAGCAACGAGGTCACGCTGCTCGACGGCACCGGAGAGGTGGTCGGTGCGACGTCGGGGACGAAGCGTGAGGTGGCCGACGCCGTCTGGGACGCCGTCGTCAAGCTGCTGCCCTGACCTGCTGCCGTGCTGATCGAGCCTCGGTCGTGATCCCCGTCTCACCTTTCAGGATCGACTGTTCGCTGTGCGAGACAGTAGGCTGGGACTCATGAGCGAGCTGCGTCTGTTCACGTCCGAGTCCGTGACCGAGGGTCATCCGGACAAGGTGTGCGATCAGATCAGTGATGCGATCCTCGACGCGCTCCTGGAGCAGGACCCGACGTCGCGCGTCGCGGTGGAGACCATGGTCACCACCGGCCTGGTGCACGTCGCCGGCGAGGTGACCACCGAGGCCTACGTCGAGATCCCGCAGATCGTGCGGGACGTCGTGCGCGGGATCGGCTACACATCCTCCACCATCGGCTTCGATGCCGACTCGTGCGGTGTCTCGGTGTCGATCGGCCAGCAGTCGCCGGACATCGCGCAGGGCGTCGACAAGGCGCTGGAGATGCGGGACGACACGAGCGACCTCGACCCCCTGGACGCCCAGGGCGCCGGGGACCAGGGGCTCATGTTCGGCTACGCGTCCGACGAGACACCGTCCCTGATGCCCGTGGCCGGCTGGCTGGCCCACCGGCTCTCGGAGCGGCTGGCCGCGGTCCGCAAGTCCGGCGAGGTGCTGGGCCTGCGCCCGGACGGCAAGACGCAGGTCACCGTCGGGTACGACGGCGACAGCCCCGTCGCCGTCGACACGGTCGTGCTCTCCACGCAGCACGACGCCGACGTCCTGCAGGAGAAGCTGCACGCCGAGGTCGCCGAGCACGTGATAGCTCCCGTGCTGGAGTCCGCCGGGCTCGAGTGGTCGGGCGCCAAGAAGTTCGTGAACCCGACCGGCAAGTTCGTCATCGGCGGTCCGCAGGGCGACGCCGGGCTGACGGGCCGCAAGATCATCGTCGACACCTACGGCGGCATGGCGCGGCACGGCGGCGGCGCGTTCTCGGGCAAGGACCCCTCCAAGGTGGACCGGTCCGCCGCGTACGCCATGCGCTGGGTCGCCAAGAACGTGGTCGCTGCCGGGCTCGCGCGGCGCTGTGAGGCGCAGGTCGCCTACGCGATCGGCAAGGCGCACCCCGTCGGCCTCTACGTCGAGACGTTCGGCACGGAGACGGTGCCCGTCGAGCGCATCACCGCCGCCATCCGCGAGGTGTTCGACCTGCGCCCTGCCGCCATCGTGCGCGACCTCGACCTGCTGCGGCCCATCTACCGCGCGACGTCGACGTACGGGCACTTCGGGCGCGACCTGCCCGACTTCACGTGGGAGCGCACGAACCGCGTCGAGGACCTCCTGAGCCTGTTCTGAGCCCGTTCTGACGGCGGTCCGCTCCGGCGGCGGCGAACCACGAGCAGGTCCGAAGCCGGATGTCGGTGGCGCGTGGTGGGATAGGCACGTGAACGGGGACACGGAGCAGGACACGCTGCCGGACGGAGCGCTGCTCGGGCTGGACGAGGTGGGCGCTGTGCCCGCGGGTGGCCGTGGGCGTGGTGGGTCCCGCAACCCGCTCGACAACGCCGAGACCAACGGCGTCCCGATCACCCAGACGCTCCCCGTGGCGCACGTCGTGCTCGACCTGCAGCCCGCGCACCTCGACCAGGCGTACGACTACCTCGTCCCGGTCACCATGGCCGAGGACGCCCAGCCCGGCGTCCGCGTCAAGGCCCGCTTCGGGCGGCAGGACGTCGCGGGGTACGTGGTTGCCCGCCAGGAGACCTCCGACCACGACGGCCGCCTCGTGCCGCTGCGCAAGGTGGTGTCGGGCGAGCAGGTGCTGACGCCGCAGGTGCTGGACCTGTGCCGCGCCGTCGCGAACCGTTACGCGGGCACCCTGGCCGACGTGCTGCGCCTCGCCCTGCCGCCACGGCACGCACGCGTCGAGAAGGAACCGGTGCCTCCCGCTCCCGCGGTGGTCGAGCCTGCCGAGACCCCGGAACCCGCGGAGACCCCGCCGTCCGCCGCCTGGGCCCCGTACCGCGGGGGAGAGGCGTACCTGCGCCGGATCATGGCGGGCGAGGCACCGCGTGCGGTGTGGTCGGCGCTGCCGGGCGTCGGCATCGATACGGACGCGCGGACCGGAAGCACCAGCGCGAGCACGCCGCACTGGGCGGCCGCCGTCGCGCAGGCCGTCCTGGCGTGCGTCGCGGGCGGGCGCGGGGCGCTGGTGGTCGTACCCGACGCCCGGGACGCGGCGCGCGTGACCGCGGCGCTGGAGCTCGCCGGCCTCGGGGCGGACGCCGTCGTGCGGCTCCTCGCGGACGACGGTCCGGCCCCTCGCTACCGGGCGTTCCTGCGCGCCCTGCGGGGCGCCGCGCGTGTGGTGGTCGGTACCCGGGCCGCGATGTTCGCGCCGGTCACGGACCTCGGGCTGGTCGTCCTGTGGGGCGACGGCGAGGAGACCCTCGCCGAGCCCCACTCCCCGTACCCCCACGCCCGTGACGTGCTGGCGCTGCGCGCGGAGCGGGAGAACACGGCGTTCCTGCTGGGCTCGCCGGGGCGCACGGTGCAGGCGCAGGCACTGCTGGCGTCCGGCTGGGCTCGTGAGCTCGCGGCACCCAGGGACGTCGTCCGGTTCCGTGCGCCGCGTGTCCGGGCCCTGACCTCGGTAGAGCTGGCGCGGGACGGCGCCGCCGCAGCGGCCAGGCTGCCGTCCGTGGCCTGGAAGGCGGCTCGCGATGCCCTGGAGCGCGGTCCCGTGCTGGTACAGGTGCCACGGTCGGGCTATCTGCCGGTCGTGGCGTGCTCGCGCTGCCGGGTCGCCGCCCGGTGCGGCCACTGTCACGGCCCGCTGGGTCTCCCGCACGCCGACGGTGCGCCGCAGTGCTCGTGGTGCGGCCGGCTGGCGGGCGGGTGGCACTGCGAGGAGTGCGGCTGGACCGGTCTGCGGTCGGTGCGTGTCGGTTCCGCCCGCACGGCAGAGGAGCTGGGGCGCGCGTTCGCCGGCGTGCCGGTGCGGCTGTCCTCCGCGACGGCACCGGGCGGTGTCCTCGACGCCGTCCCCGGCACGCCCGCGCTCGTCGTCGCGACACCCGGCGCGGAGCCGGTCGCCGAGTCCGGGTACGCGACGGCCCTCCTCCTCGACGCGGCAGTGATGACGGGCGGTACCGGCCTCGCCTCGGGCACGGAGGCCCTGCACCGGTGGCTGGCCGCCGCGTCCCTGGTCCGGCCCGGGCCGGAGGGACAGGTGCTGCTCGTCGGCGACGGCGCCCCCGGGCCGACGCAGGGCCTGGTGCGCTGGGACCCTGCAGGCTTCGCCGAGCGCGAGCTCGACGAGCGGGCCGAGCTGCACCTCCCGCCGGCCGTGCGCGTCGCTGCGGTGACCGGAGACCGAACGGCTGTCGAGGCCGTCGTCGCCCGGGTCGGGCTGCGCGAGGATCCAGGGGCGGGCTCGGGGGTGCTCGGGCCGGTCGAGCTCGACCCGGACGCCGTCGGGCGCGGGCCGGGAGGCCGGGGCACGGGGGCGCCGTCGTCCGGCCGGGGCGGCACGGCCGGTGTGCAGGCGCTGGACCTGCCCGTGCGGACCGTGCTGCGCGTACCGCTCGCCCAGGGCGACGAGCTCGCCCGTAGGCTCAAGGCGAGCCTTGCCGTCCGCTCCGCACGCCGTGAGGGCGGGACGGTCCGTGTCCAGCTCGACCCGAAGGAGATGCTGTGAGCTCTGCCGACCCCGCGACCGCCCCCACGACCCGACCGGAGGCCGACACGGCAGCCGACACTGCGACGGACCGGGTGACCGGCATCGACACGGTGGTCTACGACTTCGGGAACGTCCTGGTCGGCTGGGACCCCTTCGGCCCGTACGCGGGGCGGCCCCGGGCCGAGATCGAGGCCTTCTTCGAGGCGGTCGACTTCAACACGATCAACCACGCGGCCGACGCCGGTACGCCGTTCTCGGTGCTGCTCGAACGCCTGGAGCGCACCCGTCCGGACCTCGTCGAAGACCTGCGCCGGTACGTGGAGCACTACGAGCTGTCGCTCACGGGACCGATAGAGGGTTCGGCGGAGCTGGTGGCCGAGCTGAAGGGCCTGGGGCTGCGGCTGTACGGGCTCACCAACTGGCAGGCCGAGACGTTCCACAGCGCCGAGCCCGCCGCGCCGGCGATCGGCCTCATGGAGGACGTCATAGTGTCCGGCCGTGAGGGCATGGCCAAGCCCGACCGGCGCATCTTCGAGCTGGTCGTGGAGCGGTTCGGCGTGGATCCGTCGCGCGCCGTGTTCATCGACGACAAGGACGTGAACGTGGACGCAGCGCGCGGCGTCGGGTTCCACGGTGTCGTGTTCACGACGACGGCGGCCCTGCGCAAGGACCTGCGCGCGCTGGGGCTCCCGGTCGCCGAGTAGCGGGCCCGGTCGGCGTCGCCCGCGCGGGAGCAGGGTGCGGGCCGCCGAACCTACACTGACCCGGTGCGTCTTCTCTTCGCAGGAACCCCCGAACCCGCCGTCGCCTCGCTGGAGGCTCTGCTCGCCTCGCGCCACGAGGTGGTCGCCGTCCTGACCCGCGCAGACGCGCCCTCGGGCCGCGGCCGCAAGCTCACGCCGAGCCCCGTGCGGGCCCGCGCCGAGGAGGCCGGGATCCCCGTCATCACGGACGTCCCGCGCGGTGACGAGTTCATCGAGCGGCTGCGGGCCCTCGAGATCGACGCCGCCCCGGTCGTCGCGTACGGCCACATCCTGCGCCCGGCGGTCCTGGCGGTGCCCCGCCTCGGCTGGATCAACCTGCACTTCTCGGTGCTGCCCGCCTGGCGCGGCGCCGCTCCGGTCCAGCGTGCGGTGATCGCGGGCGACGAGGTGACGGGCGCGACGACGTTCCTGCTCGACGAGGGCATGGACACCGGCCCCGTCCTCGGCACGGCCACCGAGACCATCCGGCCCACCGACACGTCGGGCGACCTGCTCGGCCGCCTCGCGGTCTCCGGCGCCGAGCTGCTCGTCGCCACCCTCGACGCGCTCGAGGACGGCGCCCTCCAGCCCCAGCCGCAGCCCGCCGACGGCGTGTCCGTGGCGCCCAAGCTCACCACCGACGACGCCCGCGTCTCCTGGACCGACCCGGCGCTAGCGATTGACCGCCTGGTGCGGGGCTGCACGCCCGCGCCCGGCGCGTGGAGCGTGCTGCCGGACGGCACCCGCCTGGGCCTCGGGCCGGTCGCTCCCCGCCCGGAGGTCACCGACCTGCGGGCGGGCGAGGTGCGCGCGCTGAAGCACGAGGTGCTGGTCGGCACGGCCACGCACGCCGTCGCGCTCGGCGAGGTGCGGCCCGTCGGGAAGAAGGCGATGCCCGCGCCCGACTGGGCGCGGGGTGGCGGACGCCCGCTCGTGGAGGCCGGCCTCGTGCTGGGCGGCGTGGCCGGCTGAGCCGCCGAGACGGCTGAGCCGACGTGGTTCGCACCGGTGCGGACCACGTCGGCTCAGCTCACGTTCAGATCAAGCCTGTGCTCAGTTGTAGAACTCCTTGACGGCGGTGCAGCGCGTCGCCGTCGAACCGTTCATCTCGCAGAGCCGCCCGGCGAGGCGGGTGTCCTCCACCCAGATCATGGCCTTGTCACACTTGACGCCGTCCGAGGCGACGTTGTCCCGGCAGTACACGTGCGTGCCGCCCTCGTTCCCGACGCGCCAGACGTCGAGCCGCACGTTGCGGTCGTTGCCGTAGGTGTCCCAGGCCTGGACCCGGTTGGCGGAGTCGTCCGCGAACGCCTTCGCGACCACGGTGCCCGAGGCGTTCGTCAGGGTCCAGGACATGTCGTTGGCGGACGCGCTGGGCATCGCCCCCAGTACGAGACCGATCGACGCGGCAGCAACCAGGGCGCCGTGGGCCAGCTTCTTCCCGAACATGTTTCCTCCAGTGTGGCTCTCGTGCGGATGGTGCGCTTCTGTCACCGCGCGGACGCAAGGCTAGGAGCCTGGGGGGTGACCAGCTCAGCGAGGTGATGGGCAGATCTCCCCATGGTGCTTCGGCCTGATCCGTGCAGAGACGGCTGACCAGGCGCGTCAACGTAGGATCGGGGAGTGCCGAACACCTCTTCTCACCCGCCCCAGGACGACCCGCGCCGCGACGACCCGCGCCGGAACTCTCGAGGCAGGGAACGCAGCGCGGCGCGGTTCCGGGCCGGCGACCGCCCCCGCACGTCGCAGGCGCCGTCGGAGCGTCGCAAGCGCACCGACCCGGCCCGGATGGCCGCGTTCGACGTGCTGCGCGAGGTGGACGAGTCCGACGCGTACGCGAACCTGGTGCTGCCCCCGCTGCTGCGCGAGCGACAGATCCGCGGGCGGGACGCGGGCTTCGCGACCGAGCTCACCTACGGCACGCTGCGCCTGCGCGGCCGGTACGACGCGATCCTGGCGACCTTGGTGGACCGCCCGCTGCCCGGGCTGGACCCGGCGCTGCTCGACGTCCTGCGGCTCGGTGCCCACCAGGTCCTCGGCATGCGGGTGCCCGTGCACGCCGCCGTCTCCGAGACGGTGGGGCTCGCGCGCAACCGCGTGGGCGCAGGGCCCGCGCAGATGGTGAACGCGGTGCTGCGCCGGGTGTCGGAGCGTTCGCTCGACGAGTGGCTCTCGGTGCTCACGAAGGAGGCGCCGGACGCCCTGGCCGGTCTCGCGGCGACCGAGTCCCACCCGATGTGGATCGCCCGGGCGATGCGCGAGGCGCTGGCGGGCAACGGCCGCGACGTGGACGAGATCGGGGCCCTGCTGGCCGCCGACAACGTGTCGCCGCGCGTCACGCTCGTGGCGCGGCCTGGCCTGGTCGACGCCTCGGACGACGCCGCGTGGGGCGACGCCGACCTGGTGGGCGGGCGCTGGGCAGCGACCGCGCTGCGCCTGGAGGGCTCGGACCCCGCGGGGATCCCCGCGATCCGGGAGGGCCTCGCCGGCGTACAGGACGAGGGTTCGCAGCTCGTGACCCTCGCCCTCGCGGACGCGCCCCTGGAGGGCCGTGACGAGCGCTGGCTCGACCTGTGCGCCGGCCCGGGCGGCAAGGCGGCCCTGCTGGCGGCGCTGGCCGCCCAGCGCGGCGCGACGCTGGTCGCCAACGAGGTGGCGCCGCACCGTGCCCGCCTCGTCGCGAACGCGCTCGCGGCCATGCCCGAGGGCGCGGTCGAGGAGGTGCGCACCGGTGACGGGCGTGAGGTGGGTGCCGACGAGCCCGGCGCCTACGACCGCGTGCTCGTCGACGCTCCCTGCACCGGGCTGGGCGCGCTGCGCCGTCGGCCCGAGAGCCGGTGGCGGCGGACGCCGGCGGACCTCGCCGCGCTGACCGGGCTGCAGCGCGAGCTGCTCGCCTCGGCGCTGGACGCCGTCCGGCCCGGGGGAGTGGTGGCGTACGTGACGTGCTCCCCGCACCTCGCCGAGACGCAGCTCGTGGTCTCCGACGTGCTGAAGAAGCGCGACGACGTCGAGCGGCTCGACACGGCCGCCGCCGTGCGGTCCGTGGTCAGCGCCGGTGGCGCAGGCGAGGAGATTCCCCTGTCGGACCGCGACGACGTCCAGCTGTGGCCGCACGTGCACGGCACGGACGCGATGCACCTGACGCTGCTGCGCCGGACGGCGTGAGCCGGACTCGTCGGTCAGTGAACCTCCGGTTCAGGTCCCCCCGCCGCTCCTGCGGTTGACGCGACTGACGAGCGTGCCGACCGCCGTCGGGACCGACACGGCTGCTGCCGCTCCGAAGGCGATGAAGACCGCGAGGTAGATCAAGGACGCGTCCGGCCTGCTCCCGGGCAGGGCCAACCGAGCGTTGGTCGGTCGTGCCGGCTCGTAGACGATGTCCACGGAGTCGCCTTCGTAGAACACACCGCCCTGCACCGGGACGTGCGCGCTGTGCTTGATGCCGTCCTGGACGGGGAACCGGACGTCGAGCTCACCGGCACCTTCCCAGGTGCTTTTCACGACGACGCCTCGCGTGGTCACGCCGGTCGTCCGGAGTGCTGTCGCGTCGTTGATGGAGCTCGCTGCGAGCAGACCGAAGACCGCGGTG
The DNA here is from genome assembly GCF_040656015.1 of Promicromonospora sp. NPDC050249. Classification (NCBI taxonomy): domain Bacteria; kingdom Bacillati; phylum Actinomycetota; class Actinomycetes; order Micrococcales; family Promicromonosporaceae; genus Promicromonospora; species Promicromonospora sp. NPDC050249. The sequence continues at coordinate 29,565 of NZ_JBFAKY010000023.1, forward strand.
CTGAGAACGGGCATGACGACCAGCAGGAGAACGACCTGGGACGTCTCCAAGGTGGCCAGGAAAGGGGTCCTCGGACTTGCGGGTGGTTCGTCACGGGGGAGCGCAGTCTCCTCCTTCCTCCGCGCCACGGCACGCCGCAGGAGCTCGCCGACCGCAACGACCCCAGCGAGCAGGCACACGATCGCGAACAGATCGAGACCGGCAAAGAGAAGGACCTGCCCGTCGATCAGCGGCTCGTCGACGGCGACGATCCGCCCAGGGTCGCGGGGGTCGTACAGGACGTCGAGCCGATCGTTGAACGCGAGGTCACTCGAGCCACGAGAGAGAGTCGCCTCGAAGTACGGCGGATCATCCGGCCGGACGACCACCGTGTCCGGTCCTTTGCGCACCCAGTTGTAGTCGACCACCCAGGCGTCGACCTGGACTCCGCGGTCCTCGAGGATCACCCGGTCGCGGATGTAGTCGAACGTGGCGAAGGCGGGATACGTAGAGACGATGACGGCCATGCAGGCGATGAACGTGAGGTTGCTGGTACTGGATCTCCGGATACGTCGCTTCCGGTCCGCCGACGTGGTGGTCCCTGGAGCAGTCACGCTGGGAGGTTATCCGTGCTCACCGGTGCAGAGTCACACGCATCGGGGCACGCGGCGGGTGAACCTTGTCGACGCGCTCGTCGGCTCCGTCAGACCCCCGCCGGCGGCCACACCCCGATGATCACGGCCATGACCAGGATCGTCACGAGCTCGTGGGCCAGGTTCAGGGAGGTGAGCGCCGGGGGACGGCCCTCGAAGGCGTCGTGCGTGATCATGCGCGCGGCGGTGAACCCGATCCAGAGCAGGACCGCGGTCACGACGGACGCCGTGAGGAACGCGCCCTGGTAGAACTCCCACGAGATGTAGACGGCGCCGGCCAGCACCCACGCCGTCAGGAAGCTGACGATGACGGTGACGACGATGGGCCAGATGCCTGCCGCCTCTGCCGCCTTGGGGTCCACCTTCGCCAGCCGCATCCAGCGGGTGCCGAACACCTTCGGCGTGTACCAGAGCGAGCCCACGACAAGCGTGGACAGCGTGGCCACTATCACTGCCCAGTAGTTCACTTCAGGGATCATCGTTGCTCCCGGACTGTGGGGACTGCGCGGTTGGGTATGCGGTTCGGTGGTGCAGAGAATCGCGCTCTACGCTGGCATCATGGCAGCCCTCATCGCCCCGAGCATCCTGTCCGCCGACTTCGCGAACCTGGAGCGCGACCTCGGCCGGATCGCCGACGCCGACTACGCGCACGTCGACGTCATGGACAACCACTTCGTGCCGAACCTGACGCTGGGGCTGCCGATCTTCGAGCGGCTCGCGAAGGTGTCGCCCATACCGCTCGACGCGCACCTCATGATCGAGAACCCCGACCGGTGGGCGCCCGCGTTCGCGGAGGCGGGGGCGACGTCGGTCACCTTCCACGCGGAGGCGGCGCAGGCGCCGGTGCGCCTGGCGCGGGAGCTGCGGAAGCTCGGGTCGCGGGCGGGCGTCGCGCTGCGCCCCGCGACGCCGGTGGAGCCCTACCTCGACCTGCTCGCCGAGATCGACATGATCCTCGTGATGACCGTCGAGCCAGGGTTTGGCGGGCAGTCCTTCATCGAGGGCACCCTGCCGAAGATCCGCCGCGCACGGGAGGCCGTGAGCGAGTCCGGCCTCGACGTGTGGATCCAGGTCGACGGGGGAGTGTCGCGAGAGACGATCGAGCGCGCGGCCGAGGCCGGGGCGAACGTCTTCGTGGCGGGTTCGGCGGTGTACGGGGCCGAGGACATCCCGACCGAGATCGCGACGCTGCGCGAGCTGGCGAGCAGGCACACGCACTGAGCTGAGCCGCCGGCGCGGACGCGGAGCTCGCCGGTCGTTCGTGTTGGTTCTCTTCGACACGCGCATAAAAAAGTGTGCCAAGCGCATGCTGCGCAACGCCCTCCCCAGGAGCCACGTCACCGAGAGCCCCGACCGGGGGAGCCCGGCTCGTACTTTTGCCTGATCCGGCGACGCCCCCGGCCCTCGTAGCATGGGCGCGTGTCCGCCATCCGCTCGGTCTGGGACGAACCGCGGCCCGCCGATCCGCCCGTGCGCGTGTGGCGGGACTGGGTGCTCGTCGCCCTTGTCGTGGCCGGGGCAATGATCGAGGCGGTCACGCGGACGGACGTCCAGGGACGGTGGTTGGAGCTCGCCACCGTCGTCGTGCTCGCGCCGACGCTGCTGTGGCGCCGGACGCACCCGCTGACGACGGTCGTCGTCGCGTTCGTCGTCTCGACGGCGCCGGCGCTCGTACTCGGTCGCGACCTGGACCTCGCCTCGAACGTCTTCGTGCTGGTCCTGGCGTACGCGCTGTTCCGGTGGGGGAGCGGGCGGGCGATGGTGCTCGGCGCAGCGGTGGTCCTGGCGAAGATGGGGCTGAACGCGGCGCTCGGCTTCCTCACGCTCGCTGACGTGGGCATCGGCTGTCTGATCCTCGGCTCGACGTTCGCGCTGGGCCTGGCGCTCCGGTACCGGTCCGGCGCGCGCCGGCGCGAACGCGAGCAGGTGGTGCTGCTCGAACGGGAGCGACTGGCCCGGGACCTTCACGACGTCGTCGGGCACCACATCTCGGCGGTCGCGGTGCGGGCACAGGCCGGGCTCGCCGTGTCGCGGACCGATCCCGGAGCGGCTGCCGATGCCTTGCGGGTGATCGAGGAGCAGGCCTCCCGTGCGCTCGCCGAGATGCGCACGCTGGTCCGCGTCCTGCGCTCGGACGAGCTCCGTCCCGGCGAGGGCGGCGGCGACCGTGCCGACGAGGCGGAAGAGCTCGCTCCCGGGCCCACGCTGGCCGACGTCGAACGCCTCGCCGATCCCACCGTGCCGCGCGTCGAGGTCGACCTGGAGGGCGACCCCGCCCGGGTCTCGGCGGCCGTGGGCGGCGCGGTGCAGCGCATCGCGCAGGAGTCGGTCACGAACGCGCGCCGTCACGCCCGGGGTGCCACCCGGATCGCGGTCCGCGTCGCCGTCGGCGAGACGTCCGTCCGGCTCCGGGTGTCCGACGACGGCGCTGCGCCGGCCACTCCGGGCCACGGCGGGTACGGCCACGACGGGTACGGGCTGGCCGGGATGCGTGAGCGTGCGGCACTGCTGGGCGGCACGCTCGACGCCGGGCCGGACCTGGCCGGCTGGACCGTCGAGGCGGTCCTCCCGCTCTCGGGCGCCGCATGACCGCCGGGCGCGTGACTACCGGGAACATCCGGGTCCTCGTGGCCGACGACCAGGAGATCGTCCGTACGGGCCTCACCATGATCCTGAACGCCCAGGAGGGCATCGAGGTCGTCGGGCAGGCCGCCGACGGCCGGGCCGCCGTCGAGCTGGCACAGCGCCTGCGCCCCGACGTGACCCTGCTCGACATCCGGATGCCGGACGTCGACGGCATCGAGGCGACCAGGCTGCTCGCGGGCCCCGGCGTCGCTGACCCGCTCGCCGTCGTCGTGATCACCACGTTCGACCTGGACGAGTACGTGTACGCGGCCCTGCGCGCCGGGGCTCGCGGTTTCCTGCTCAAGGACGCCGGACCGGCGCTCCTGGCCCAGGCGGTCGAGGCCGCCGCGTCCGGTGACGCCCTGATCGCCCCGAGCGTCACCACGCGCCTCCTGCGCGCCTTCGCCGACACCGGTCCGCGCGACCTGCCCGCCCAGCCGCTGGACCCCCTCACCGCACGCGAGGAGGAGGTTCTGCTGGCGGTGGCCGTCGGCCGGACGAACACCGAGATAGCGCGCGAGCTGTTCGTCACGCTGAGCACCGTGAAGTCCCACGTCGCGAACATGATGACCAAGCTGAGGGCACGCAACCGCGTGGAGGTGGCGCTCTGGGCGTACGACACGGGGCGGCTCCGCCCCGTGCGCCCCACGCGCGAGCCCTGACGCGGCCCGCACTCGTACTTTCGGCCAGGCCGAGACTGGTCCGCAGGCCCATGACCCACGGGGGTCCTGCGGAGCAGGCTCGCACCATGACCACATCCCAGGTGACGACCAAGCTCACCAGCCGCCGCCAATGGCTCGTTCCCGCGGGCCTTCTCCTGCTCGCGCTCGTCCCCGCGCTGGGCGGCGCCGCGCGCGTCTCCGAGCTGGCCGCCGACCCCGTGCTCACCGCCGACAACGCGCGGTTCGTGACCCAGCCGGTCCCGGTGCTGGTGCACATCGTCTGCGTGACCGTCTACAGCATGCTGGGCGCGTTCCAGTTCGTCCCGAGCCTGCGGCGGCGCAGCTGGCACCGGCTGGCGGGCCGCGTCCTGTTCCCTGCCGGGCTCGGTGTCGCGCTGACGGGGCTCTGGATGACTGCGTTCTACGACCTGCCCGCCAAGGACACCGTGGTCGTCAACGGGGTGCGCTACGTGGTCGGTGTCGTGATGGTGATGTCACTGGTTCTGGGGGTGCGCGCGGCGCTGCGCCGCGACTTCGTGACGCACCGGGCATGGATGGTGCGGGCGTACGCGCTGGCCATGGGCGCGGGTACGCAGGCGCTGCTGCTCGGCCCGTACATCGTGGTCGCGGGCGTACCGGGTCCGGCAACCAACACGGCGCTCATGACCGCAGCCTGGGTCATCAACGCGGCGGTGGCCGAGTGGGTGATCCGTCGGCGGCGGACAGCGGGCAGGGTGTGACGCAAGCCATGCCGACGGCCGCGAGGTTTGTGGCATGCTGGCACGCAGCAGTACGCACACACGTGCTCCGGGGTCGGTGTAATTCCGAGCCGGCGGTTATAGTCCGCGACCCGCGTCCTCCGCGAGGAGGACCGGTTGATCTGGTGAAACTCCAGGACCGACGGTGAAAGTCCGGATGGGAGGAAGCACGTGCGGCGTCGCCGTCCCCTGGGACGCGCGTCGTCGTGACGTCGTGCGCGCGGGCAGGGCCGGCCGGCCTCGTCCGCGCACCCGTCGTCCACCCCGGAGCACCGAAGCTCGGGGAGGACAGCATGACCCAGCCACCGCAGGGCCACGCCGCGGCGTACGCGGCCACGACGTTCGGGACGACGACGCTCCGGACCGCCATGCGCCGCGCTCTCGCGCTGGCCGCGCAGGGCCCGGCCTACGGCCCGAACCCGCGGGTCGGCTGCGTGCTCCTCGACCCGGGCGGTCATCCGGTCGCCGAGGGCTTCCACCGTGGCGCAGGGACACCGCACGCGGAGGCAGCGGCGCTGGCCGCCGCCCGTTCGCGTGGCGTCGACCCACGGGGGACGACAGCGGTCGTCACGCTCGAGCCCTGCGCCCACCACGGCCGTACCGGACCCTGCGCCGACGCCCTGATCGACGCGGGTGTCGCCGCGGTGCACGTCGCGGTCGCGGACCCGAACCCGGTGGCGACGGGCGGCGCGGCCAGGCTGCGCGCCGCAGGGATCGAGGTGACGACCGGCATCCTCGCCGACGAGGGCGAGGAGCTGCTGCGCCAGTGGCTGCACGCTGTCCGGACCGGACGCCCCTACGTGACCCTCAAGCTGGCGACCAGCCTCGACGGGCGGGTCGCCGCCGCGGACGGTACGAGCCGCTGGATCACCGGCCCGCAGGCACGGGCCCACGCCCACACGATCCGCGCGCAGGTCGATGCGATCGCCGTCGGCACAGGGACTGCCCTGACCGACGACCCGTCGCTCACCGCACGGACGATCGACGGCGGCCTCTTCGAGCACCAGCCGCTCCGGGTGGTCGTCGGGCGCCGCGAGGTGCCTGACGGCGCCCGACTGCGCGGTCCGGGCGGCGCCCTGCTGCACCTGCCCGAGCACGACCTCGATGCCGTCCTGCGCGAGCTCGCCGAGCGCGAGGTGCGCCACCTGCTCGTGGAGGGCGGCCCCACCCTGGCCACCGCGCTGCTCGCCGCCGACGCGGTGGACGAGCTCCACGCGTACGTGGCACCCGTGCTGCTCGGCGCGGGCGCGACCGCCGTCGGCGACCTGGGCGTCACCACGATCGGCGACGCCGCACGCTTCACCACCCACGACGTGACCCGGCTCGGCGACGACGTGCTCCTGGTAGCGCGCCGCGCCCAGCCGGCCCAGCCCGGCGAGGCCGGCGCGGCCACCGATTCAGTCCAGTCAGCCCAGCCCGGTCGGCTCAGCCGGCACACCAAGGAGGAGATCTGATGTTCACCGGAATCATCGAGGAGCTCGGCTCCGTCGTCGCGCTCGTCCGGCCTGACGGCGACGACGGTGCGGACGCCGTCGTCACCGTCGCGGGCCCGCTCGCCGCGTCCGACGCCCGGCCCGGTGACTCGATCGCCGTCGACGGGGTGTGCCTCACCGTCGTCTCCGTGGCGGACGGCTCGTTCGTCGCGGAGGTCATGCCCGAGTCGCTGCGCCGCAGCTCGCTCGGGGGCCTCGTCCCGGGTTCCGTGGTGAACCTGGAGCGCGCGCTGCCCGCGAACGGGAGGCTGGGCGGGCACGTCGTCCAGGGACACGTCGACGGCAGCGCGACGCTGGTGCGCCGCACGCCCGGCCCGCGCTGGGACGACCTGGAGTTCTCCGCTCCCGCGGCCCTGACCCGGTACGTCGCGGAGAAGGGTTCCATCGCGCTGGCGGGAGTCTCGCTGACCGTCACGTGGGTGTCCGACGGTGGCTTCGGGGTGTCGCTCATCCCGACCACGCTCGCCGCGACGACGCTCGGCCGGCTGGTCCCGGGCGACGTCGTGAACGTCGAGGTGGACGTGCTCGCGAAGTACGTCGAGCGGCTCCTCGCGGCGGGGATGTCGGTGCCGGGCGGGACGACCGCAGCGGATACGGCGGCCGGCGTCGGCGACCTGACCGGGGCCGCACGATGAGCGCGGGCGGGACGGTGCACGTCATGCACCAGGGCGCCGTGGACACGGGCCTCGTGGAGCGGGCCCTCGCCGAGCTCGCCGCCGGTCGGCCCGTCCTCGTGGCGGACGACGCGGGCCGCGAGAACGAGGTCGACGTGGTGTTCGCGGCGAGCGTCGCGACCGCCGAGTGGGTGGGCTGGACCGTGCGGCACTCGTCCGGCTACCTGTGCGCGCCGATGCCCGCGCACCGCGCGGACGCGCTGGAGCTCCCGCTGATGGTGGAGCGGAGCGAGGACCCCCGACGGACCGCCTACACGGTGTCCGTCGACGCCGCGGTGGGTGTCACCACTGGTATCTCGGGTGCGGACCGTGCGCGGACGCTGCGCGTGCTGGGCGACCCGGCTGCGGGCCCGCGGGACCTGATCCGGCCGGGGCACGTGCTGCCCCTGCGGGCGCGGGCCGGCGGCGTGCTGGAGCGTGCGGGGCACACCGAGGCAGCAGTGGACCTCGTGCGGCTGGCGGGCGGTGCGGGACGGGACCTGGGCGAGGTGGGCGCCATCGCAGAGCTCGTCCGGGACGACGGCGCCGTGATGCGCCTGGCCGAGGCGCAGGCCCTGGCCGACGAGACGGGGCTCGTGGTGCTGACCGTCGCGGACCTGGTGGCGTGGCGCCGGGTGCACGACCCTGCCCCGCAGGTCGACGTCGTGGACGCGACGGCCGCCGATGGGGCCGGCACCCCGGCCCTCCGCGTGCTCAGGGTGGCGGAGGCGTCGCTGCCGACACGGCACGGGGACTTCAAGGTGGTGGCGTACCGGGACCTGCGTTCGGGCGCGGAGCACCTGGCGCTGACGCCCGTCGCGCTGTCCGGTCCGCGTCGTGCGGGCTCCGTGCAGGAGGAGGCGACGCGTGCGGGGGCGCTGGTGCGGGTGCACTCCGAGTGCCTGACGGGCGACGCCCTGGGCTCCCTGCGGTGCGACTGCGGTCCGCAGCTGGAGGCCTCGCTGGCGGCGGTCGCCGACGAGGGCGGCGCCGTCGTGTACCTGCGGGGCCACGAGGGCCGGGGCATCGGCCTGGCGGCGAAGATCCAGGCGTACACGCTGCAGGACGGCGGGCGGGACACCGTGGAGGCGAACGTCGACCTCGGGCTGCCGGTGGACGCGCGGGAGTACGGCGCGGCGTCGGCCATCCTGGCGGATCTCGGGCTCGACGGGGTGACGCTGCTGACGAACAACCCGGAGAAGGTCGCGGGCCTGCGGGCGGCGGGCACCGACGTCGTCGGGCGCCGTGGCCTCGTGGTGGGACGCGGCGTGCACAACCACCGGTACCTGGAGACGAAGCGCGTGGTCATGGGCCACCGCATCGAAGAGCTGGACCTCGAGCTCGCGCTCGAGCCGAGCCTTGAACCGAACCTTGAACGAAGCATGGCCGAGGACGAAGGAGCATGCGCATGAGCGGCGCTGGAGCACCGAAGGTGACTGTGGACGGTAGCGGCCTGCGGGTCGTCGTGATCGCGGCGAGCTGGCACGAGCAGGTGATGGACGGGCTGCTGGCGGGTGCCAGGAGGGCGCTGCGGGAGTCGGGCGCCGACTGGACGGAGGTCCGCGTGCCGGGCTCGTTCGAGCTGCCGGTCGCGGCGGCACGAGCGGCAGCCGGGGGAGCGGACGCCGTCGTGGCGCTCGGGGTCGTGATCCGGGGCGGCACACCGCACTTCGAGTACGTGTGCTCCGCGGCGACGACCGGCCTGACGGACGTGAGCGTGCGCACCGGCGTCCCCGTCGGGTTCGGAGTGCTGACGTGCGACGACGAGAAGCAGGCGCTGGACCGTGCGGGTCTGGAGGGCTCGAAGGAGGACAAGGGGGCCGAGGCGGTGGAGGCAGCGATCGCGACGGCGGCCACGCTGCGCGATCTGGCTCTCGCTCCCGTCCTGCATTAATAGTGTGCCAAGCGTCCAAGACATCACCCAGACTCGGGAGAAAAACCGACCAAAGCCTGAAAGAACGGGGTCCTCGGCACATGTACCGGGTATGAGAACCACACATGCTCGGCGGTCGACATCTCGTCTGATCTCACGATCGGCGCTGACGACGGCGCTCGTCAGCGCCGCCGTCGCGGCGGTCACGGCAGGCGGGCTCGCCGGCTGCGCTGCGGCGCAGCCGGCCGGGGGAGCGCAGCCCTCGGGCACGGGGGAGACCGTGGACTCGGCGCTGGACCCGTCGCAGGACCCCGCGTCCGATCCGACGGGCGGGTCCGCCGCCGCCTGCGTCGACTGGGTCTCCTTCGAGACCCCGGCGGAGGCGGCCGCTGACGCGGGCGCCGTGCTCCGGGGGACCGTGGTGGAGCAGGACGGCACGGCGCAGATGTACGGCGTCGAGTCCAACCGCTGGCTGGTCAGCGTCGAGGAGGTGCTCGAGCGGCCGGATCCGCCGTCGGGCCGCCCGCAGACGCAGCCCGAGCTCGAGGTCTCGCCCGGGGAACAGATCACCGTCGTCTCGACGCCGCAGACGTGCAGCGGGGAGGCATACCTCGAGGGTGACCCGCTCGACCCGGCGAGCGGTCTCGGCGGCGCGGACGGCTCCGTGATCATCCTCCTGTCCGCAGCCTTGGGTGACGGCTTCGGCGACGGCTCAGCGGAGCAGGACGACGTCGACGACTTCCATCTGATCACGCCGTACCAGGGCGTCCTGACCCCGGCGAAGGACGGCGCGCTGCCGTCGAAGTGGCCCGCGTCATAGCGGCGAGTGGCCACCACGTGGGACAGGGACGGCCGGCGCCCCCGTCGCCCGACTAGGCTGAGCCCGTGAAGACCTTCGAGACCCTGTTCGCCGAGCTGACCGAGAAGGCCGAGACCCGTCCAGCGGGTTCCGGCACCGTGGCCCAGCTGGACGCCGGCGTCCATGCGATAGGCAAGAAGGTCGTGGAGGAGGCCGCCGAGGTGTGGATGGCGGCCGAGTACCAGTCGGACAGCGAGACCGCTGAGGAGATCTCCCAGCTCCTGTACCACCTGCAGGTCCTGATGGTCGCCAAGGGACTGACCCTCGAGGACGTGTACACGCATCTGTAGCGGGACCTCGTGTCTCGCGCCCAGATCCGTCGTACACCCAGAGAGGAACAACCACATGCTGCGCATAGCCGTCCCCAACAAGGGTGCCCTGTCCGGCCCCGCCTCCGAGATGCTGCGCGAGGCGGGCTACCGCCAGCGCCGCGACACCCGTGAGCTCGTGCTCGCCGACCCCGAGAACGACGTCGAGTTCTTCTTCCTGCGCCCGCGCGACGTCGCGGTCTACGTGGGCACCGGAACGGTCGACGTCGGGATCACCGGCCGTGACCTCATGCTCGACTCGGGCGCCGACGCCGTCGAGCACCTCGGCCTCGGGTTCGCCCGGTCCACGTTCCGGTACGCGGCGCCCGCCGGCCCGGGCGAGACCGACCCCGTGACCGAGGTGAGCCAGATCGCCGGGCGGCGCGTGGCGTCGTCGTACACCACGCTCGTGGCCCAGCACCTGGCGAAGCAGGGCGTCGAGCCCGCCGCGATCGTGCACCTGGACGGCGCCGTGGAGTCGAGCGTGCGGCTCGGCGTCGCGGACGTCATCGCCGACGTCGTGGAGACCGGCACCACCCTGCGGGCCGCGGGCCTCGAGGTGTTCGGCGAGCCGATCCTGCGCTCCGAGGCAGTGCTCATCCGGCAGTCGGACGCCGAGCCGCCCGCCGGCCTCGACATCCTGACCCGCCGCCTGGAGGGCGTGATCACCGCTCGTGAGTACGTGCTCATGGACTACGTGGTCCCCGCGTCGCGGCTCGAGGAGGCGGTGGCGATCACGCCGGGCAAGGAGTCCCCGACCGTCTCGGCGCAGCACCACAGCGACGCCTGCGCCGTGCGCGTCATGGTCCCGCGCCGGGAGACCAACCGGATCATGGACGCCCTGTACGACGTCGGCGCGCGAGCGATCATCGTGACGTCGATCCACGCCTCGCGGTTGTAGGCCTCATGGGTGCGGGGGCGGGCACGGGTCGGGGGACAGCAGGCAGCGCCCCTCGCCGTGACCGTGACCGCTTCCGCACCTTCCGGGGTCGCTTCGGCACCCCGACGGCGTACGCCCTGGCGATCCTGGCCGGTGGCGGCTGCACGTTCGTCGCGCTGGCGTCGAGCACCGCCGACACCGCCAACCGCGTGGCGATGATCGTCTTCGGGCTGGTGGGCGCCGTGATCGCGTGGCGCTTCGGCGCCGTGCGCGCCGTCCCGGACCCGGGCGGCCTCACCGTGGTCAACTACGCCACGAGCCGCCGGCTCGTCTGGGCCGAGATCGTGACCGTGCGGTTCGGGCCCAACGACCCCTGGGTGCACCTCGACCTGGCGGACGGCGACGTGCTCGCAGTGATGGGCATCCAGCGAGCCGACGGCGAGCACGGCATGGCCGAGGCGCGCCGCCTGGTGGCGCTCATCGCCGAGCTGGGCGAGGCCGAGGAGCCTGGCCGGGGCACGCCCGACCGGAAGTAGGCTCGACCAGAAGCAGCGGGACAGCAGAACGGCGGTCGAGCCCCCCGAGATCAGGTCTCGGGGAGCTCGACCGCCGTCGTCATGCGACTGCTGGTCGAGCGTCAGCCGGGATCAGCGGCTGGTGCGCGCGTCCCAGTGCGGGGTGGTGCGGGCACGGGGGCCACGCTCGCCGTCGGGACGGCGGTGGTCGCCACCGCTCCGGGGGGCACGGTCACGGTCGCCGCCGGTACGCGCGGGGCCGCGGTCGAGCGTGATGCGGAGCGGCTTGCCGGCCACGCGGGCGCGGCCCAGCCGGTCCAGCGCCTCGGTGTCCAGCGGCGCGATGATGTCCACCAGCGAGAAGCTGCCGAAGATGTCGATCTTGCCGACGTCGGCGCCGGTGATGCCGCCCTCGCCGGTCAGCGCGCCGACGATCCCGCCAGGCTGCACGCCGTGCGTGTGCCCGACGGCGATGCGGTAGCGCGTGCCACGGGCCGGACGGCGGATGCCGCGGTCGCCCTCGGACCGGCCGCGCGGAGCACCACGGTCGCCGGACCGGTCGTGCCGGTCACCGTCGCGCGTGGTGCGCCTGGCGGCCGCCGACTTGGCCTCGGCCTGCTCGCGCTCGTACTCCTCCTGCTCGGCACGGGCGCGGGGGCCGTCGTCGCCGACCGCGAGCGCCGCCATGGCGGCTGCGATCTCGATGGGGTCGGTGCCGGTCTCGTCCGCGTAGGCGCGGATGAGGTCGGTGTACATCTCGAGGCGGCCTGCTTCGCGGCGGGCCGCGACCTTGCCGAGGGCGCGCTTGACCTGGTGGGCCGAGACGTCGCGGGGGGAGGGGATGGCGACCTCTTCGAGCGAGGCGCGGATGGTGCGCTCGATGCTGCGGAGCTTGCCGCGCTCGTGGGGGGTGACGAAGGTGAGTGCTTCGCCGGTGCGTCCGGCGCGGCCGGTGCGGCCGATGCGGTGGACGTAGGCCTCGGGCTCGCCGGGGACGTCGAAGTTGACGACGAGGCCGATGCGGTCGACGTCGAGGCCGCGGGCTGCGACGTCGGTGGCCACGAGGACGTCGAGGGCGCCGGAGCGGAGTCGCTCGACGATCTTCTCGCGTTCCTTCTGGGCGACGTCACCGGAGATGGTGGCGGCGGAGATGCCCTTTTCGATGAGGGCGGAGCCGACGTCCTCTGCTGCGCCGCGGGTGCGGGTGAAGACGATGGCGGCGTCGGCGTCGGAGGTGGCGAGGACGCGGGCGAGGGAGCCGACCTTGTGGCGGAAGGGTACGACGGCGTAGGTCTGGCGCACCGCGGTGACGGTGGAGGCCTGCCGGGTGACGGCGATCTGCACGGGGTCGGTCATGTGGTGGTCGGCGACCTTGCGGATGGCCGGCGGCATGGTGGCGGAGAAGAGGGCGACCTGGCGCTTGGTGGGTGCCTGGCCGAAGATCTCCTCGACGTCCTCGGCGAAGCCCATGCGGAGCATCTCGTCTGCTTCGTCGAGGACGAGGAAGCGGATGTCGTCGAGCTTGAGGGCGCCGCGGTCGAGGTGGTCCTTGATGCGGCCGGGGGTGCCGACGACGACGTGGACGCCGTCGCGCAGGGCGCGCTGCTGGGGGATGTAGGGGGCGCCGCCATAGACGGGCAGGACGCGGACGTCGTCGAGCTCGGTCGCGAAGGACTCGATGGCGTCGGCGACCTGCATGGCGAGCTCGCGGGTGGGGGCCAGGACGAGGGCCTGGACCTTGCGGAGCTTGGGGTCGATGGCGGCGAGCAGCGGGAGGCCGAACGCGGCGGTCTTGCCGGTGCCGGTCTGGGCGACGCCGGTGATGTCGCGGCCGGCGAGCAGCTCGGGGATGGCGCGTGCCTGGATGGCGGAGGGTGTGACGAAGCCGAGCTTGTCGACGGCTGCCATGAGCTGCGCGGGGAGGCCGAGGCTCGCGAAGGTCGGGCCGGTGGGCTCGGGCTCCGGGGCGGGTGCTGCGGGCTCGGCGGTGGCCGGCGCGGCGGCCTGCTCCGGGGCGGATGCCTCGGGGGCCGCGGTCTCCGGGGTGGTGTCCTCGGAGGTGGTGTTCTCAGTGGTGACGGCCTCGGGGGTCGTCTGGTCGCCGGTGTCGGCGATGGCCTGCTCGGTGTCCTGCTCAGCAGGCGCGATCAGGTCATGGGTGTCGATAGACATGCAGTGATGCACCGTTCGTCGTCGCGGGCGGAGTCAGGGCCGAGGTGAGGGCCCTCGCGTCGCTCGCTCCCGAAACACCTTCCCCGCAGCCGAGGCTGCGGGCCTGTCTCGCACGTTTTGTGCACACACGGGAAGACGACGAACTCCTGGGGATGTGGCACCACCCTATCCGCTGCTGGGGCCTTCGGCACAGAGTGAGGGAGCGTGACGTGCAGCACGCGGGTGATGTTGTGCGTGGTGAGGGGCGTTGTCGGGCCCTCGGACGGCGCGCCAGTGCGGATACGCAACGCTCTCCCCGTAGTATTGCGGCCGAGACGAGACCGGCGTGAGCAAGGGCGGTGAGCGTGTCCACTGGGGCGGAGATGAGCTCCCGGGTCCTGACCGTGCCCAACATGATCAGCCTGGTGCGGCTGGCGCTCGTGCCGGTCTTTGCCGTGCTGATCGTCGTGGGCGAGGACGGCTGGGCGCTGTTGGTGCTCGCTGTCTCGGGCGCCTCGGACTGGCTCGACGGTGTCCTCGCCCGTCGCCTGAACCAGGTCACCCGGCTCGGCCAGATCCTTGACCCGTTCGCCGACCGGCTCTTCATCTTCGTGACGCTGATCGGTCTGGCGTGGCGCGAGGTGGTTCCCCTGTGGCTCGTGCTGGCGATCGTGGCGCGGGACGTGCTGCTCGTGCTGACGGTGCCGGTCCTGGCCCGCCTGGGCTACGGGACGCTGGAGGTGACGCTGGTCGGCAAGGTCGCGACGTTCGCCCTGCTCTACGCGTTCCCGCTGCTGCTCCTCGCGGCGGTACCCGGCTGGCTGGGCGCTGCGGCGCACGTGGTGGGCTGGGCGTTCACCTGGTGGGGCGTCGGCCTGTACTGGCTGGCGGGGCTGCAGTACGTGGCCCAGGTGCGGCGCCTGGCGGCCGCTGCATGATCGCTCCGCACGCCCCCGCGCCGCACAGCACCACCGCACGCCCCGCAGGGCGGCGTCCCGACGAGTCGATGACGCTGCTGCGCGAGGTCACGGACCGCCCTCTGGACCCGGGCTACGCGCTGATGGCACGGCGACGCGCCGAGGCGGGGGAGACGGCGCCGCGTCGTGGGACGGCGAGCACGCTGGGTCTGCTCCTGGTCGCCGTGCTGCTCGGTGCCGCTACCACCGTCGCCGTCCTCGACCTGCGAGCGCCGCAGCCGTTGGTGACGAAGGGCCGTACGGTGCTCATCGAGCAGATCCAGGAGCGCAGTGCCGAGGTGGAGTCGCTGTCGCGGCGTTCAGCGGAGCTCAGCGCGGAGGTGGACGGGCTGCAGGGTGCCTCGTTGCTGCCGTCGGCGTTGGTGGAGATCAACGAGCTGGACCGGTGGGTGAACGGTGCGGTGCCGGTACGGGGTCCTGGGATGGTGGTGAGGCTGACCGACGGCGCGGGTGGTGGGCTGGTGGAGCCGGGTGACGCGCCCGCGGAGTCGCGGGTGCGGGACGCGGACGTGCAGTTCGTCGTCAACGAGCTGTGGGCGGCGGGGGCGGAGGCGGTCGCGGTGAACGATCAGCGGCTGACGTCGTTGTCGGCGATCCGGAACGCGGGTGACGCGATCCTGGTGGACCTGCAGCCGTTGAACGGCCCTGTGTACACGGTCGAGGCGGTGGGTGACCCGGAGGACATGCAGGTCGAGTTCGCGCGTTCGGCGGGCCTGGGGTTCCTGCAGCTGCTGAGCGCGGAGTACGGCATCGAGCACGAGGTGACCGCGAGCGAGGGGATGTACCTGCCGGGTGCGGGTTCCCCGACGCTGCGGTACGCGCAGACAGCGCAGTCAACGCAGGACCGATCCGAGGAGGACAACGGATGATCGCGATCGTCGGGCTCGTGATCGGGGTGGTCGCCGGTCTCGTGCTGCAGCCGACCGTCCCGCTGATACTGCAGCCGTACCTGCCGATCGCGGTGGTCGCGGCCCTGGACGCCCTGTTCGGAGGTCTGCGTGCGATGCTCGACGGGCTGTTCGACGACAAGGTCTTCCTGGTCTCGTTCCTGTCGAACGTGGTGGTGGCGGCGTTCATCGTGTTCCTGGGCGACCAGCTCGGTGTGGGCGGGCAGCTGTCGACGGCGGTGGTGGTGGTGCTGGGTATCCGGATCTTCTCGAACGCCGCCTCGATCCGCCGGCACATCTTCAAGGCGTGAGGGTCGCCGAAGGATTCCGGAAGTCTGTCGCAGGCACCCGGATGCGGTCACCGCACGTGGTGCGGTGAGGTGGCGACGTGCGCATCGATTCGCAACGCAAGGTCCGCGCGGGGCTGCCGCCGATGGGATGGAACAGCTGGGACTGCTTCGGCAGCTCGGTGACCGAGGCCGAGGTCATGGCCAACGCCCAGTTCATGGCTCAGCACCTGTTGCCGTACGGCTGGGACACCGTGGTGGTCGACATCCAGTGGTACGAGCCCGAGGCGGGCGTCCACGCCTACCAGCCGGTATCCGATCCGGTGCTGGACGAGTGGGGCAGGCAGCTCCCGGCTCCCGGGCGTTTTCCGTCGGCCGCCGACGGCTCGTTCCGGGAGCTCGCGGACCGCATCCACGACCTGGGACTGCGCTTCGGCCTGCACATGATGCGGGGGATCCCTCGCAGAGCGGTGGACCTGGACCTACCGGTACTCGGCGGTAACACCACGGCGGCCAGGATCGCCGACCGGGGGAACGTGTGTCCCTGGAACCCTGACAACTACGGCATCGACCACTCGGCTCCCGGAGCGCAGGCGTTCTACGACTCCCAGCTCGCGCTGTTCGCCGAGTGGGGAGTGGACTTCGTCAAGCTCGACGACGTGCTCTACCCGCCGACCCAGGGTGTCGAGATCGCCGCCTACTCGCGAGCGATCGAGCGGTGCGGACGACCGATCGTCCTGAGTCTCTCGCCGGGCAGGGCGCTGTCCCTGGCCCACCGGGAGGAGCTGGCCCTGCACTCGGAGATGTGGCGGATCTCCGACGACCTGTGGGACGCATGGCCGCAGCTGGAGGAGATGTTCCAGCGCGCTGCCCGCTGGGCGCCGCACCAGCGCCCGGGCGCCTGGGCCGATGCGGACATGCTGCCCCTGGGACGCCTTGGTGTTCGAGCGCACGTCGGCCAGGAGCGGGACTCGCGGCTCACGCTGGAGGAGCAGCGCACGATGATCACGCTCTGGGTCATGATGCGTTCGCCGCTGATGTTCGGCGGGCACCTGCCCGCCACGCCGCCCGAGACCTTGGGGCTGCTGCAGAACGCGGACGTGCTGAGGCTCCTTTCGAGCACGGGTAGCCGGGAGATCGTGCGGGACGGATCACTGGTGATCTGGCGCGCCGACTTCCCGGACCACGAGGTGTGCGCCGTCTTCTGGCTCGGCGACGAGTCGCAGGAGGTGACCGTCCATCTCTCCGACGTCGGCAGCGAGCGCCGCGGGCAGGTCCACGACCTCTGGGCCGGGGACGGCGTGCCGCTGCGCGACGGCAGCGTGCGCGTGACCGTGCCCGCCCACGGCACGCGCCTGCTGCGGCTGAGCTGACCCTCGAGCCGACGGCCCGGGCCCGGCACCAGCGCGTGGGCGATCTGCTCCCGAGTAGAGTGTTGGCGATGTACGGAGACACCAGCACCCACGGGCATGGCTTCAGGGCGTGAGCATGGGCAACGGCAAGGACCGCGCCGAGGACCGCGCCGAGGACCGCGCTGAGGACGGGGCCGAGAAGACGGCCGCCGACGTCCACGACGACGCGGAGCCGACGCCGCCTGTGCCGGGGCAGGCCGCGGCGGCGTCGGGCTGGAAGCGTGTGGCGCAGCTGCTGCGGCCCCGCGGCACACGCTCCGAGCTGCTCACCGGCCTGCTGTGCCTGGCGCTCGGGTTCGCGCTGGCCGTCCAGGTGGGGCAGTCGACGGGGGACCAGCTCAGCAGCCTGCGCCAGGACGAGCTCGTGCGGCTCCTCGACGAGGTGACGCAGCGCGCCGACCAGCTCGACGCGCAGGTCAGCGACCTGGAGGAGATCCGGGACGACCTGCGGTCGGAGGACGGGCGCGACCAGGCCGCGCGTGACCTCGCGCGGCAGCGCGCAGAGCAGGAGGGGATCCTCTCGGGCCGGCTCCCCGCCCACGGCCCTGGCGTGCAGGTCCACGTGGCCGACGGCGACCGGCCGCTGGAGGCACAGGTCCTGTTCAACCTCCTGGAGGAGCTGCGCAACGCCGGGGCCGAGGCGATCGAGGTCAACGGGGTACGGCTCGTCACCACCAGCTACTTCGTCGACTCCGGCGGCGGCGTCGTGCTCGACGGCGCCGCCATCGCCTCCCCGTACGAGTGGACCGCCATCGGCAACCCCGAGACGATCGACCGCGCCCTCGAGATCCCCGGCGGCGCCCTGCCCCGGATCCGGGAGGAGGGTGGCGAAGCGACCACCACCGTCTCGGACCAGGTCAGCGTCGATGCCGTGCGGATCCCCGGCGAGCCGGAGCACGCCGAACCGACCCAGGAGAAGTGACTGGAGGAGTGACTCGCGCCACGTTTGCGCCGGTTCCTGGCGAAGATCACCGCCACATCGGGCCGAGCTGTGAAATCTGGCATGCGGAACGGCCGTGACCTGGGTAGTTTTATCCGGGTTGGTTCCCTTCTTTGGTTCCCGCCTCGAACCTGATCGAGGTAGGTTGAGTGGAACCCGGACGCGGTCCCGACCGTTGTCCGAACGTAGCGACCCACCTCACCACCGCCGCAGTATCACCACCGCACCCGAGGAGACCTGATGACGGACCCCAGCGCCCATCCGGTCGGGCCCGATACCACGGCCAACCTGGGTCGGATCGCGTTCCCGACCTCAGACGAGCAGGCGCCCCGCACGGCGCTCAGCCCCGAGGAAGCCGCCGCCGTCGCCGCCCTGCCGCGGCACTCCGCGCTGCTCATCGTGCAGCGCGGCCCGGGATTCGGCGCCCGCTTCCTCCTGGACACCGGCCGCAGCGTCGCCGGCCGCAGCGAGCAGGCCGACATCTTCCTCGACGACGTCACGGTCTCCCGCAAGCACGCCGAGTTCGTCCGCGAGGGCGACTCGTTCGTCGTCCGCGACATCGGCTCCCTGAACGGCACCTACGTCAACCGCGGTCGCATCGACGCCGCCACGCTGGTCACCGGCGACGAGGTGCAGATCGGCAAGTTCCGCCTCACCTTCCACGCCAGCCCGCAGTCGCCGGCGCAGTGGGGCGCGGGGACGCCCGCCCCGTGACGGCCGGAGCCGCACGCGACCATCGTGGGGTCCACGGCGGCACCGAACCGCGTCATGACCGCGCCCACGAGCGCACCCATGACGACGAGGGCCCGCAGCATGACCAGCTGCGCGGTCAGGAGCACGGTGCCGCACAGGACGACCTCGACGCGCCCTGGCCCCGCGGGATCTCCCGCCAGGCCACCATGCGCATCAGCGACGTCCTGCGCGCCCTCGGCCAGGAGTTCCCGTCCGTATCGCACTCCAAGCTCCGCTTCCTCGAGGAGCAGGGCCTGATCGAGCCGGTGCGCACGCCGTCGGGCTACCGCCAGTACAGCCAGGCCGACGTCGAGCGCCTGCGATTCGTCCTCACCGAGCAGCGCGACAGCTACATGCCGCTGAAGGTGATCAAGGAACGCCTCGCCGCGATGGACGCAGACCCCGACTCGGCCGAGCACCCCGCACCACGCCTGGCCGGCACGGGCGCGCCCGCCCGACGCCGCTGGACCGCGCAGGCCGTGGCCGAGGCCGCCGGCGTCACCGAGGAGTTCGTGCAGGACCTCGCCCAGGCAGGGCTCCTGCCCGCGTCGGGCGGCACGTTCGGCTCTGGCGCCGTCGAGGTGGCCCGCATCGCGGGCGCGCTGGCCGAGTTCGGCATCGAACCGCGCCACCTGCGTTCCTTCCGCACTGCCGCCGACCGGCAGGTAGCGCTCGTGGACCAGGTCGTCGCACCCCTGCGCAGCCAGCACGCCAGCGCGGCCCGCGGCCGCGCCGCGAGCATGGCCAGCGACATGGGCGAGCTGTTCACCCGCTTGCACGCCGCATGGGTCCGGCAGGGCATCGACGACCTCGGCTGAGCCGTCACCGCCACAAAGAATCACCCGCCATTGCCACCGGGCGACCGGCCCGTGACCAGAAATTTGTCCCGAGCGCGCGACGAGCGACCGTCAATGGCCGTACGGTGAAAGCGTGAGGCCTGACGACGTGCCGATGGTTCCCGTGGAGATCCTCGGCGTTCGACAGCAGCAGCGCGATCAGGAGATCGTCGTGCTGCTGCTCGACAGTGCCGCAGACCTGGCCATCCCCATCGTCATCGGAGCGCGCGAGGCCAGCGCCATCGCCATGGCACAGGCCGGGCTGGCCACCCCGCGCCCCATGACCCACGACCTCCTGCGCGACGTCCTCGGCGCGGTGGGCGTCGCGCTCGAACGAGTGGACATCGTCGCCCTGGAAGGCGGGATCTATTTCGCCGAGCTCGTCCTGAGCAACGGCGTCCACCTCGACTCCCGCGCCTCCGACGCGATAGCGCTTGCCGTGCGCACCGGCAGCCCCGTCCTGTGCTCCGCCGAGATCGTCGCGCTGGCCGGCGTGGAGATCGTCGACGTCGACCAGCAGGCAGAGGTCGAGCGGTTCCGCGACTTCCTGGACCACGTCACGCCCGAAGACTTCCTGGGACCGCCAGGAGGTGGGGCCCAGGGCGGCGGCGGTCGAACCGGGTGAAAAGGGATCAATCTGGTGGGTGAAAACCCACCAACTCGCGACACGCCGAACCTTTCACGGCGCGCATCTTTGAAATCACCTTCGACGCGCCTTAGCGTGGCCACGACACCCCAGGAGGCACAGTGAACACCAGCGGTGAGAGAGCCACACGCGCTACGGTCCCGCACGGCGCGCAGGGTCTCCTCTTCGGTGAGGACCTGACGGAGCAGGACGCCACGACGGGCTACCGCGGAAACACGGCATGCCACATCGCCGGCATCACGTACCGTCAGCTCGACTACTGGGCCCGTACCGGCCTCGTCGAGCCGAGCATCAAACCGGCCACCGGCTCCGGCACGCACCGGCTGTACAGCTTCCGCGACATCCTCGTGCTCAAGGTCGTCAAGCGACTCCTCGACACGGGCGTCTCCCTGCAGCAGATCCGCACCGCCGTCACCGCACTGCGCGAGCGCGGCGTGGACGACCTGGCGCAGATCACGCTGATGTCCGACGGCGCGAGCGTGTACGAGTGCACCTCGCCCGACGAGGTGGTCGACCTCGTCGCCGGCGGCCAGGGCGTGTTCGGCATCGCGGTCGGACGGGTGTGGCGCGAGATCGAGGGCACCCTGGCCCAGATGCCGACCGAGACCCTCGACCAGGGTGAGACAGGTGAGGTCCCCACGGTCGAGGGCGACGAGCTCGCGCAACGCCGGGCGGCCAGGTCCGCCGTCTGACAACCACGACCACGCCGGCCGCCATACCGAACCGCTTACCGAACTGCATACCGAACGACTCAGCCGTCTGGGACGGGGCGCCACGCACCCCGACCAGGCGGTCTGCCATATCCAGGGGTCGGGCGTAACCTGCGAGCATGCAGCTCACCTTCCACGGCCACGCGTGCGTCTCCCTCAGCCTGCCCGACGGCGGCACCCTCGTGATCGACCCCGGCACCTTCAGCGATACCGCCGCCGCGCTCACGGGCGCAGCGGCCGTGCTCGTCACCCACGACCACTTCGACCACGTGGACGTACCCGCGGTCGCCGAGCTCCTCACGGCCACCCCGGGCGTCGAGGTGTGGGCCAGCGGCCCCGGCGCGGCCGCCCTGCGTGACGGTGGCGCCCCGGCGAACCAGGTCCACGAGGTGACGGCCGGTCAGGTGCTGGACATCGCCGGAGCGCGCGTCACCGTCGGCGGCGGAGACCACGCGGTCATCCACCCCGAGGTCCCGCGCGCCGTGAACGTGACCTATCTGATCGAGCTCGGCGGCCGGAGCCTGTACCACCCGGGGGACTCCTACGACGCGCCGGCAGGGCTGCCCGACGACGGTCTTGACGTGCTGCTGGTCCCGGTGTCGGGGCCCTGGACGAGGCTGGCCGAGGCCATGGACTTCGCGCGTTCCGTCCCCGCCGGCGCCGTGGTGCCGATCCACGACGCGCCGCTGTCCGAGATCGGGCATACGCTGACCGGCCGGTGGCTGGACACCGCGCGGCTGGGCGGGAAGTACACCTACTCGCGGCTCACCGCAGGAGAGGTACTGGCCGTCTGAACCGGCCGGAGCCGGATCTACGTGGGTTGCCGAAGGATGTCGATGTCCGCGGAACGCAGGACGGCTTCGACGAGCGCCATCAACCGACCCAGCGCGGGTGCGATCTGAGCCTGGTAGTCACTGATCAGTCCATACCGGGCCAGCGCGTCGGTCTCGCTCCGGAGACTGGTGGCTATCGCCAGGATCTCGGGGTTGGCGAGGAGGTGGTCGGCGATCTCCGTGGCAAGCGCATCGACCCGAGGATCGTCCGGGTCCCACATGCGCGCTTCCCAGTTGCGTTTGAGCAGGGCGACGTACTGGGCGTCGTCGAGGGCGCGCTCGCTCTGGGCGATGAAGCTGTCGAAGTCCCACGGGACCAGCGCCTTCGCCAGAACGAGATGCTCCAAGGACTGCGCCAGGTAGTCCTGGGGAAAGCCCAGGGCTGCGGCGCGCTCCAGCAGCGCGCAGGCGCGGTCGGGCAGCAGGAGCCGGTTTCCGGCCGCGAGCCGGTCCAGCGTGTCGCGGCGCACTACCAGCTCCTGGATCCGATCGGTGAGTCGTTGCTTGACGTCGGCCAGGTCACCGGCGAACTGCTGCGGATCGGCATCGAGCATGGTGCCGATCCTGGACAGCGGCACACCGGCGTCGGCCAAGGTCCGGACCTGCACGAGCCGCAGCAGCCCGGCCGAGCCGTAGCGCCGATAGCCGAGGCTGTCGCGCCGGGGCTCCTCGACCAGACCGAGGCGGTGGTAGTGCCGCACGGTCTTCACGGTGACGCCGGCGAACGCCGCCGCCTGACCGATCGTCAGGTCACCCGTCACGCCTTCAACGCCTCTCGCTGCTCAGGGCAACGACCTCGCGGACGGCGTCGGCGATGGAACGGGAGTCCTTGCTCAGCACCTTCGAGTGGTTGCTGGCGACGGTCGCATGCACCTCGATGTGGGGGTTGCGTGCGAGCACGGGGCCGAGGTTGGCCCGCTGTTCTGCCATCTCGTCGGCCTCACCGCCCAGGTTCCCGCCCGAGGCGACCACCCAGCGCGCCGGGACGGTCAGGCTGTCCAGCACGGGCTCGATCCCCGCGACGATCTCGTTGAGCTCGATATTGACCTCGGCGTGCTGGCCGGCGGACATTCGTGCCGCCAGACCCAGCGGGCGAGCAACGGGAAACGCCCAGCCCATCCGGCGGAACAGGCGGCGGACGTCGTCGCGTGTCATGCGGCCGCTGCCGAACAGGTCGTACGGGTACGCGCCGTCGACGGGGACCACACCCAGCGCGCGGTCCGGGTTGCGGCCGGTCCAGTGCACGCCCACCACCGCACCGTAGGACCACCCCACGAGGATCGGCCGATCGACGCGCCGGGCCGCGAGCACGGCATCGACGTCGCGGACGCACGCCTCGAAGGAGTAGTCCGCCGAACGCAGCGATCGCCCACGGGCGCGTTCGTCATAGGTGATGTGCCGCCAGCCCGGGCCCAGATCCGCGATGACGCGCCGCCAATGCTTCTGACTGGCATATGCGCCGTTGAGGTAGATCACCGGAGTGCCGCTGCCGCCGGTGTCGGTCACTGCCAGCGCTGTGTCGTCGACCGGCACCATCCCGGTCCAGGGCGATTCGCTCTCGTGCACGTGGTTCGTCGTGGTCATGACCTCAGAGTGCGCGCCTGACCCAAGGTCAATGCAAGTCCTGACGTCGACGCCTGCCGGGCGGCTCGCTACAGCAGGGGGCGCAGCGGGATCAGGAGGTATTCGCCGATCTTGGCGAGGGCGCCGCGTTCTTCCCACTGGGCGAGGGTCAGCTCCTGCGCGTTGGACAGGTCCATCGCGAAGATGTCCTCCATGCGGCCGGCGAGGCCCGGGTCGACGACCTCGAGGTTGATCTCGTAGTTGCCGGTGAGGCTGAGCCGGTCGATGTTGGCGGTGCCGATGGTCGTCCAGCGGCGGTCGATGGTGGCGGTCTTGGCGTGCACCATGGCGCCCTGGTACAGGAAGATCCGCACCCCGCCGCGCAGCAGGGAGGCGTACTGGCCGCGGGCGAGCCAGTCGGCCACGACGTGGTTGGAGCGGTGCGGCACGAGGACGCGGACGTCGACGCCGCGTGCGGCGGCGGCCAGCAGCCCGGCGTGGATGTCGTGGTCCGGGATGAAGTACGCCTGGGTGATGTAGACGTGGCTGATGGCCCGGTCGATGGCGTCGAGGTAGATCCCGCGGATGGGGAACACGAGCTCGGACGGCGCGTTGCGTGCGGCCTTGAGGTGGGGCAGCCAGGTCCCGGATCCGGCGTCGGCCAGGATGGGGTGGCGTGGCTTGCGGTGCCGGTTCCAGAAGTCGACGAACGCGTTGCGCAGCTCCCACGCGGAAGGCCCCTGGAGGCGGACGTGGGTGTCTCGCCAGTGCGTGGCGTACAGGGAGCCGATGTTGTAGCCGCCGACGAACCCGGTCTCGTCGTCGACCACGAGGATCTTGCGGTGGTCACGGCCGGAGGTGCGGATGTTGAGGTAGGCCATCCCTGGGCGCAGCACGGGGAAGCGCAGCACGTGCACGGCGGGCGGGAAGCGGAAGAACGAGTAGGGGACGACGAGGTTGGCGAAGCCGTCGACGATGACGTACACCTCGACGCCGCGTGCGGACGCGTCGATCAGAGCCTGCTTGAACCGCTGGCCCATGTCGTCGTTCTTCCAGATGTACGACTCGAGCATCACGGTCTTGCGTGCGCCGGCGATGGCCTCGAGCATCGCCTCGAACAGGTCGGCGCCGTAGGTGTAGACCGTGGTGGCGGTCTGGTCGATGTGCTCGGTGAGCGGCTTCTCCGTGGGGAACTTCGACGTGAGCGGGTGCAGACGCTGCCGGATCTTGTCCGTGACGGTGAGCGCTACCGCTGCCCCTACCGGTACCGCCGCCGCGATGATCGCGGCCCGGGTCGCCAGCGTGCGGGCACGCTGCACGAAGCCGGACGGTACGTCGAGCGTGAGCTTGGGCAGATTGCGGGGGAGGTTGCCTGGGACCTTGCGAGACGCCACGCGCTCACGGTACCCGGTCTCAGATCCAGGATCGTGGAATTACGGACGCCCGGGCGTCGTGGCGCCTGCCGGTGAGACGGCGCCGCGGGCTGACGTCGTTAATTCGAGCGAATTTCGCCCCGCGTGTCCCTATGCTCACACCGACGACACCGGTGCCCTCCGTGGTGCCGGCGGTACGGCTCCCTGGTCACGAGGCCTCCGACCGGACCATCTGTCGTGAACGGTGGCCCGACGGAGGGACTTTCCCATGACAGGACCGGGCCCCGCGCGGCGGGTACGGCGGCGGATACAGAGCGTGCGGCGCTGGGCTCTGGGCACCGTCCTCGTCGCGGTCCTCGTCGTCGGCATCCTCGCGGGCGACCGGTACTCCTCGGCGCCGGAGGGACCCCGTACGTGTACCGCCGAGGTGCGGCCCGTCAGCTTCGGGGCCACGGGCGCCGTCCCGACCGTCCCGGCGCCACCGGACACGATTCCGGGCCTGAGAGGCCTGAAACAGGTCGGCGGTGTCGTGAACGACGCCAGCTGTCTGAACGAGGTCCCCGTGCACGGTGTCGTGCGCCCCGGTAGCGAGGACGACGTGGTCCAGGCGGTCGCGTACGCGCGCGAGAACGACCTGGCGGTATCCGTGTCGGGGACGCGGCACGCGATGGGCGGGCAGGCGTCCTACCCGGGTGGTCTCGTGCTGGACATGCGAGGGCTCGACGCCGTGACCGTGGACGCCGAAGCTGGCACGGTGCGGGTAGGAGCCGGTGCCACGTGGCGGAGCGTCCTCGAGACCGTGCACGCCGAGGGCCGGGCCGTTGCCGCGATGCCGAGCATCGACATCCTCAGCGTGGGCGGGACGGTCTCGGTGAACGCGCACGGGGTCGACTTCCGGCAGGGATCGATCGCCGGGACGATACGGTCCCTGCGGCTCGTGTCCGCGGACGGCACGGTGCGCGACGTCGACCGGGCGAGCGACCCGGCTCTGTTCAGTGCGGTGATCGGTGGTTACGGGCTGTTCGGAGTGATCACCGAGGTCGAGCTGAAGACCGTTCCGGACACCGTGTACCGGCTGGAGCAGCGCGTCGTCCCGAGCGGAGACCTCGCGCGCATCTACCGCGAGGACGTCGTGCCCGACGAGGACGCGCGCCTGATGTACGCCCACCTGTCCACGGCGCCGTCGTCCTTCCTCTCCGAGGCCATCCTCTATACGTACAGCGACGCCAGCGCCCCCGGGAGCGTCGCCGAGCCGATCCCGCTGCTGAAGGACACCCAGAACTCCCGCGTGGGACGGTTCGCGCTGAACCTCGCCAGACACGGTGGCTTCTTCCAGGAGGCACGCTGGGTCGCGCAGAAGCACGTGCTGCCGAACTTCCAGCCCTGCGCCACCTCGCGCAACGCGGCGCTGCGCGACGCCGAGGCCTGCATGGTCGCCCGGACCCAGGCCACGTACAACGGGCTCGGGCTGCTCAACCACAAGCTCCCGGACCGTACCGATGTCCTGCACGAGTACTTCGTCGCGCCGGACCGGCTCGGCGAGTTCCTCGAAGCCGCGGCGCCCGTGCTGCGTGACCACGACGCCGAGCTGCTCAGCGCGTCCGTCCGGGTGGTGCACCGTGACGAGGTGCTCCTGTCCTACGCGCAGGACACCCGGCTGTCCGTGGTCCTGTATCTCAGTCAGGACCTGTCCGACGCCGGGAACGCCGACATGGCGGGGCTGACCCGGCGGCTGGTGCGCCTCGCCCTGGAGCACGACGCCACGTTCTACCTGCCGTACCAGCCGCACTACACGCGCGAGCAGGTGGCACAGGCATACCCGAACCTCGACGAGTTCTTCGCGCTGAAACGGCAGCACGACCCCGAGGAGCGGTTCCGCAACGCGTTCTACACGCGGTTCTCGTGAGCAGCCGGACGATCAGTCGAAGGCGCCCGCCAGGGGATGGGACCGGATCGCGGCGGCGAGCTCGCCCTCAATGCGGTCGAGATAGACGCCCGTGGTGGCGATCGAGGCGTGCCCGAGCAGCTCCGCGACGACCTTGACGTCCCAGCCGTCGGCCACCAGCAGGGTCGCCGTGGTGTGCCGCAGGGCGTGCGGGGTGGCCTCACGCTGATAGGGCGCGGGCATGCGGCGCACAGCACGGGAGAGCAACGCGCGAATCGCCTGGGTGTCGATACGGCGCCCACGCCAGGACAGCAGGAGGGCGCGCTGCGCATCGGCGTCCTGCGGGCGTTTGGCGGCCAGGGTGGGACGCAGGTGGGTGAGGTAGTCGTCCAGGGCGCGGGCCAGGGGCGGGGACAGCGTCACCGTGCGCGTGTTGCCGCCCTTGCCGCGGATGCGCCAGGTGGTGCGCTCGGGCTCGCGCGCGACGTCGTCGACGTCGGTGCGGGCCAGCTCCGAGACACGCGGGCCCAGGACCAGGAGCAGCGCGACCACCAGCCGGTCACGCAGCGCGAGGTCCTGGTCGGTGCGGGCGGGAGTCTCGGCGGGGCCGGCGGTCAGCAGGCTGCGTGCCGCTCCCGCCGACAGCGCCGTGCGCGCGGTGCGCAGGGTGCCACGCACCTTGGCCGGCGGCGCGGCCCACTGCATGGGGTCGGCCTGTACCCAGCACTCCCGGGCCGCGTACGCGAAGAACCGGGTCACCGACTGCCGGAACCGGTTGACCGTGGCGGTGCTGCGCCCTGGCCCGGGTTTGCGGTCCGGGTCGGTGTAGCGCGCATCGGGCGCCGACTGGTAGCGCACCAGGACGCTGTCGACGTCGGAACCCGTGACGTCGTCCAGGATGCGGTCACGGCCCGTGAGGCGGCCGAACTCGGTGACGTCGCGCGTGTAGCTGCGCGCCGTGGCGGGTGACAGGACACCACGGATCGTCTCGACCTCGACCGCCGCGAGGTAGCGGCGGGTGGCTTCGGCGACGGTGATGCGCTCGAGGCGCGGGGGAGCGACCATGACCGCCACCCTAGGCGGGACCACTGACACTCCCGATATGCCGGAATATGCCGCTGACCTGCGGCGCGACCCGCACCTCTCGACAGGTCGCGCGGCAGGTCCCGCGGCACGGCCCGGCGGGCCCGGTCGAGCCCTGCCACGCGCCGCGTCCCATCAGCGGAGCAGCCCTCGGCATCCGGCCGACGGCGCTCGCGGCCCTGGACGAGCTCGGCGTGGGGGAGGCGCTGCGTGCGGCGCGCTGACGGTCCCGCCCTGAACCGGGCGGCTGGGATGCGGCTGCGATGTGCGCGGTCGTGATTCAATCCGCTCGTGCGCGCCATCGTCTTCGACCAGTTCCAGGGCCCCGTCGACGTCCGCGAGGTGGCCGACCCGGGCGCCCCTGACGGGGGCGTGGTCGTGCGGGTGCACGCGACCGGGCTGTGCCTGAGCGACTGGCACGCCTGGGCCGGGCACGACACCGACATCACCACGCTGCCGCACGTGCCCGGCCACGAGCTCGCCGGCACCGTCGCCGAGGTCGGCGCAGGTGTCACGAAGTGGCGGGTCGGGGACCGCGTGACCGTTCCGTTCGTCAGCGGCTGCGGCACCTGCGAGTGGTGCCGCAGCGGGCAGGCGCAGGTCTGCCCCGACCAGACCCAGCCCGGCTTCACGCACTGGGGCTCGTACGCCGAGCTGGTGATGCTGAACGCGGCCGACGCCAACCTGGTCGCCGTCCCCGACGACGTCTCGTTCGAGACCGCGGCGAGCCTCGGCTGCCGCTTCGCCACCGCCTACCGGGCGGTGGCCGGTCGTGCGCGAGTCCAGGCAGGGGAGTGGGTGGTGGTCGTGGGTGCGGGCGGTGTCGGCCTCAGCGCGATCATGATCGCCGTCGCACGGGGCGCCCGTGTCGTCGCGGTCGACCGGTCGGAAGGTGCGCTGGAGGCGGCCCGCCGCGCCGGCGCCGAACACACGGTGCTCGCGGACGGCCGCGACGTACCCGCCGTCGTGCAGCAGGTGACCGACGGCGGCGCGCACGTCGCGGTGGACGCCGTCGGGAGCGAGCAGACGTGCGCCGACGCGATCGGGAGCCTGCGCCGCCGCGGGCGCCACGTGCAGGTGGGCCTGTTCGCGCCGGTCGACGGCGGGCCGCGGGTGCCCATGGGCCGCGTGATCGGCTGGGAGCTCGACGTGCTCGGCAGCCACGGCATGGCGGCCGCCGACTATCCCGAGATGCTCGAGCTCGTGGCCTCCGGGACGCTGCGTCCGCAGGACCTGCTGGACCGGGTCATCGGCCTGGCCGAGGCGGCAGCGCTCGTACCGACCATGGACACGGCGCCGCGCGCCGGGATGGTCGTGCTCGACCCACGGCGGGCCTGACTCTCTTGGAGGCGTAGGTGGGGGCGTGGGTCAGGTCGCCCACCGCAGCACCGCGTCCAGCGGGGCGGGCACCCGGTCGAGCGGCAGCACCTGGGCCAGCCGCCGCCCGTAGCGTTCCTTGCGTCCGCCCTTGGACCCGATGAAGCGGTGCAGCTGCTGGGTCGTCGTGCGTTCCCGCTGAGCGGGCTGCCCCTGCAGCCGTTCGAAGCTGCGCAGCTCGCCCTCGTCGTCGATCAGAGCCAGGAACCCTTCGATGCCGACGGCCCGGATGAGCTCGTCCTCGAGGTCCTGGTCGCAGCGGAAGAAACCGAGGTCGGTCAGGGGAGTGGTCGCCGCGAAGGGGCGCAGACCCACCCGATCGAGCCCCTTGGCGACGAAGCGTTCCTCTGCTGCGTCGTACAGCCCGCCCAGGCGAACGCCCTGGCCGCCGAGCGCCACCAGGTGATGGCCGATGTTGGTGATGCCGCCCATCGCGAGGACCTGCACCCCGAGGTCGTCGAGGGGGAGACCCAGCCGTGCGGCCAGCATCTCCACCGCCGCGCGGTCACTGTCGCCCTCGACGAGCAGCACGGTGCTCGTGGAAGCGGCGAGGACTCCTGCGAGGTTCATGGTTCCCGGATGGTATGCCTCGTCCAGGGGGACGGGCCGCAGGATTTTCCGGCTGCTACCGTGTTGACCTTGCTTGGTAGTGGAAGACAGTTGTGTTGCGCTATACACAATGCTATAGATGTCTTGCTGGTTGGGGTTGGCGGGGAGCGGGGTGCTGTGTGAGCCGCATCCGGAGCGGACCGCTGATTCCATGAGATCGGTCGGTTGCGCGGCGTTGCTCGTGGCTGTTGCTCGTGACTTCGGTCGCTTGCTCTGAGATCGGTCAATCAACCGACCGATCTCAGAGCACGCGACCGAAGTCGCTCAGCGCACCCAGCAACGGACCGAAGTCAGGGGGATCCGTCGAGGGCGATCGTGCGCAACGGCGCCAATCACGCGCTGAGGCGTGCAGCACGTGCAGCACGTGCAGCACGACCGGCGCGGGCAGGGCAGTCGTTCCAGGCCGATTCTCCGCCGTAATGACATAATGTGCATTATCAGTTCTAGCCTGATCCAGCTGTACAGGCCGATCTACGACGCGAAGATGGCGCGCTGACGTGCCAGACTGCGGCCGTGGCTCAGCACACGTCATCGCCATACGAACCAGCATCAGCCGAACCAGCATCGGCGCCTGGTTCTCCAGCAGGATCGTCACCAGGAGCTGAGCTGCCGCCGGAGCCAGAGCCGTCGACGCTGGTCTCCTCGGCGCCACCGGTGTCACCGTCGCCGGCCTCGCCAGGACCGGCCGAGCTCGTCGAGAGCCTGACCGCCTGGGCGCGCGAGACGCCGTGGGTCGAGTGGCTCGAGCTCGCCGGCTCCCTGGGACGCGGCGCCGGAGACGAGTTCTCGGACGTCGACGCCGGCGTCGGCCTGCTGGACGGCGGCGACCTGGACGCCATCGAACGTTCGGTGACCGAGTTCGCTCCTACGGCCGCGGTGCTGCGCCAGCCGTTCGGGCCGGAGACGACACATCTGGTCTGCATCTACCAGGACGGACGGCAGCTCTCGCTCGTCGTCATGCCGTCGGCCACGCGCATCGGCCTCGCACCTGAAGCCGTCGCCCTGGTGGACAAATTGGACAGGCTGTCCACCTCGCTGGATCGGACGACATGGGACCCCGACGCTGACGGACGACGCGAATGGGCGTTCCTCGCCTGCATCGCTGCAGGTGACGCCCTCAAGCACGCCCGCAGGGGCACGTTCTGGAGAGCGCTGCGCAGCCTGACCGAGGCCCGCGACCTGTACCTCCAGCTGGTCGCCGCACAGGAACAGGTGGTCTTTCCGCAGTTCGGGGCCGTCAGCCTGGAGAACGCCGGCCGGCCGGTACCCGACGAGCTCTCCGCTACCCTCGTCGGCTCCCCCGACCAGGACGCGATCGTCGACGCCGTTCAGGTACTCGTGTCGCTCCTGGCGCCGTTCGTCGCGGAGCACGGGCTCGAGGAGCTCTGTTGCGCCCTTCGCCTGGACGTCCGCCACGAAGAACCGGACTCACCACGGTGACTGCTGAGCACGATGACTGCTGAGCACGGCGTCCCAGCCCTGGCGTCGTCGTGCGCGCACTCCCCCACATCCCGCAGGCAGAGCCACCGAGCCAGAGCTACTGGGACACGGCCCGGTCCGGGGCGATCGGCCACTCCTCGAAGGCGGTGCAGCGGCCGTCGTCGTTGAGCTCGATGATCCAGAGGTCGAGCCAGCGACCACCGGACTCGCCGTACTCGACGCTCACGCGGACGACCGCCGTCGGGCCCTCCACCGCCACGACCTCGGCGGACATGGTGAACGACTCGTCCGGACCGTCACGATGGGACTCCCAGAACTCCGCGAGCGCCGGCAGGCCGACGATGGGTGCTGCCCAGGGCGAGGTCTTGTAGGTGGCGTCGGTGGTGAAGAGGTCGGTGAGGGTGTCGGTGCCTGGTGTGCGCCAGAGGCGTTCGTAGGTGTGGATCCAGGTCTGGACGGTGGTGTGCTGGGTCATGTCTCGAGATTAGTCAGCCGGCCTGGGGTGCGGGTCGGTCGACCTGTGCGGCGAGGTCTTGTGGTGCCTGGATGCAGTAGGAGTCGGTGAGGAGCTCGGCGAGCTCGTCCCAGTCGGTGTGCTGGTCGAGGATCAGGCCGACGACGTTGGTGCCCCAGCTGGCCTTGAAGTACTGGGGGCCGAGGTGCGGGAAGGCCTCTACCTCGTCGGGTTCTGCGCGGAAGGTGATGCGGACGAGGCCGTCCTCTCCCCCGAAGACGTGGCCGATGGTGGCGTCTCGGACCTTCCAGGCGACGCCGGTCCAGGCGTCGTGCTCTGCGCACTCCGGGAGGGGTTCCAGGATGGCGGCGAGGCGCTGGACGGTGTCGGTCGGGACGGGGGCTCGTTCGCTCACGGCAGGAGTCTTGCACCAGTCACTGACACGGTCCTCAGACGAGGCCGAGCTCTCGTGCCCGCACGCCGGCCTGGAAGCGTGACTCGGCGCCGAGGGCGTCCATGAGCTCGGCCACGCGGCGTCGGTAGGTGCGTACGCCGAGGCCGAGGGTTCTGGCGGCGGCCTCGTCCTTGGCTCCCTGGCTCAGCAGGTCGAGGACCTGGGGTGCGAGGTGGCGGATCTCGGCGATCTGGGTGTCGTAGACGTCGAGGTCGGTGGCTGAGTGCCAGGCCGCGTCGAACAGGGAGGTGACCCCCTGTACTGCCTCGCGCTGGGTGATGACGCTGTAGCTGCGCCTGCCGGCGGTGAGATCGCCGGCGAGGATCACCAGGCGGCGGTCGAGGATGATCGTCTCGTTGATCTCCTGGGTGGTGACGCGGACGTGTGCGCCGTGGCGGTCGCGGTCTCGCGCGAGGCCTCGTGCGGCGACCTGGTCGAGCAGGAGTGCGGACCGGTACATCTTGCGGAGTCGGACGTCGGCCGGACGGCGCTCGCGGACCAGGTCGGTGAACTCGGCGGAGGACTGTGCGGTGGCCCAGGTGGCGAGGTCGTTGGCCGCGCAGGCGACGTCCGTCGCGGTGGTGAACAGATGTCTGGTCCGCTCGAAGAGCTCCTGCTCGCCGTGCACGATGGTGACGGCTTCCCCGGTCTGCATGGGTTCGATTCTGCCAGGGGTACTCCCCCGCGCCAGGCTCGGCAGCTTGTTGCCATCGTGGCGGGATCGAGGCCGGTCGGCGTGATGCTGGCTGCATGACGACAGACGTGAACACGACAGCAGCGAGCGCCCCGACGACCCCGGCGAACCCGGATGCTGCGGCCGCCGGCACCTGGCGGCTCGGCGATCGCACGGTCAACCGGGTAGGGCTCGGCGCGATGCGGCTGGTGGGTATGCCCTGGGACGAGGTGCCGCGTGGCCGGGACAGCTCGATAGCGGTCCTGCGCAGGGCCGTCGAGCTCGGTGTGAACCACATCGACACCGCGGCCTTCTACTTCATGCCGCTGCGTTCGGCGAACGAGCTGATCGCTACTGCCCTGCAGCCCTACGGGGAGGATCTGACGATCACCACGAAGGTCGGTCCGTCCCGGGCCCGGGACGGCGGGTTCGAGCGCATGGCGCGCCCCGAGGAACTGCGCGCCCAGGTCGAGGAGAACATCCGCCAGCTCGGCCGCGACCACCTGGACGTCGTGAACCTGCGCTGGGGTACGCGGATGGCCGGTGAGGGGCGCGAGCCGGAGTCGGTCGCGGAGCACTTCGGGGCGCTCGCGGACCTGCGCTCCGCTGGTCTGGTCCGGCACCTCGGTATCTCCAACGTGCTGCCGGAGCAGCTGACCGAGGCGATGTCCGTCGCACCGGTGGTGTGCGTGCAGAACCAGTACGGCCTGACCAGCCGGGAGGACGACGACCTGGTCACCCTGTGCGGTGAGCACGGCATAGCGTTCGTGCCGTTCTTCTCGGTCGGGGCGGCGGTGCCGGGGGCTGCGCTGAGCGGTGGTCCGGACGAGACCGGTCAGGCGCAGGTGGCGGAGGTCGCCGCCGCGCACGGTGCGACGCCGGCGCAGGTCCGCCTGGCGTGGACCCTGCACCGCGGTCCGCACGTCCTTGCGATCCCCGGTACCGGGAGCGTGGCGCACCTGGAGGAGAACGTCGCGGCGGGAGCCCTTCGGCTGACGGACGACGAGATGGCGCTGCTGGACGGCGTCGGTACGGGATCCTCGGACGTACCCGCGTCCCGGTAGCCTGACCGCCGTGAGAATCGCGGTCACCGGCTCGACCGGCGCGCTGGGAGTCAGGTCGTCGACCTCCTGGCCACCACAGGACACGGCACCGACGTCGGCCGGCACGACGGCCCAGGGAACGGCCCGCAGGAGGTCCTGGCGCTCGCCCGCCGACCCGCCACCGTCCCGGCCGCGCTGAGCCGGGCAGCGCGCGCCTCCGGCGTCGTCGTGCCGGTCCGTGCCGACTACGACGACGCCGGCTCGCTCCTGGCGGCCCTGCGCGGGGTGGACGTCCTGGTGTTCGTGTCCGGCGACGGCGAGGCCGCGCGGATGCTGGTCCAGCACGAGAACGTGGTGCGGGCCGCGAGCGCCTGCGGGGAGCGGGCGGGTCGCCCTGGTCTCCCGGGCCGACGTCGGGCGGTGCCTGGCTGCGCTCGCGCTGTTGCCGCCGAGCGGTCGGCACCATGACCTGACGGGGCCGGAGTCGTTCACGTTCGAGGGTCTCGCGGGTGTGCTCACCGGGATCGGTGGGATCCCGGTGAGCTACACCGATGTGCCGGCGCGGGTGCACGTCGAGGAGCTGGCCCGGTCCGGGGAGGACCCCTGGTGGACGTATGCGTACTCGACCATGTTCGCGTCGGTCCGTGCGGACCGCTGGGGCACGGTGTCGGGCGAGGTGCTGGGGCTCACGGGGCGGGCGCCGTCGTCCGTCGCGGAGGTCCTGGCGCGTACCGCCTGACTGCTGCTACCGGTACTGCTACCGGTACTGCGCGGCGATCGGGCAGTCCATCGGGTCGGCGTAGCCGAGCCCCACGCGGTTGAGGTAGGCGGTGATGATGCCGTAGGACTCGAACAGCCCGGTCTCGGTGTAGGGGATGTCGCGCTCGGCGCAGAATGCCTGCACGATCGGTCGGACCTGCTTGAGGTTGACGCTGGCCATCCGCGGGAAGACGTGGTGCTCGATCTGGTAGTTCAGGCCGCCCATGGCGATGTCGGTGAACCAGCCGCCGCGGATGTTGCGGGAGGTGAGCACCTGGCGGCGCAGGAAGTCGATCTTGAGGTCCTTGGGCAGCAGCGGCATGCCCTTGTGGTTCGGGGCGAAGGTCGCACCCATGTACAGGCCGAACGTCGCGAGCTGTACGGCCATGAACGCCGCGCCGAGGGCGGGGCCGAGCGTGAGGAAGACGAGGGTCGGGAACCCGATGAGCCGGACGCCGATGAGCACGCCCTCGGCGGCGCGGTGCTTGATCGCCGGTGTGGTGGCGAGGGACTGGACGGCGGTGGCGTGCAGCACCGGGCCGAACAGCATCAGCATCGGGAAGAACAGGTAGCCCTGGTGCCGGGTGACCCAGCCCATGAACCCGGTGCGGCCGACCTCTTCGCCGGGCACGAACACGAGGGCGCCGGTGGCGATGTCGCCGTCCTTGCCGATCACGTTGGGGTTGCCGTGGTGCTTGTTGTGCTTGCGGGCCCACCAGCCGTGGCTGAGGCCGACGACGAGGTTGGCGATGATCCGCGCGGCCCACTCGTTGTGCCGCCCGGAGCGGAAGATCTGCAGGTGCCCGGCGTCGTGGCCGAGGAACGCGCCCTGGGTGAACACGATGCCGAACAGGACGGCTACGGCGAGCTGCCACCACGTGTCGCCCAGCGTCAGCAGCAGCGTGAACGCGAGCGCCAGGCCAGCGGCGAGGAAGGCGGCGCGGGCTGCGTACCAGCCGACACGACGCCCCATCAGGCCGGCGGCGGTGGCGCGCTCGGCGAGATCGAAGTAGTCGTTGGTCTGCTGGTTGCGCGCGGTGCGTGCCGGGCGGGTCCGCTGGGCCGAGCGAGGCGGCGCTTCGGTCGTGGTCGTCATAGGTGTCAACCTAGGAACCGGGTTGTCGGTTGCGCGTCACCCATGGGAGCCAACCTCACCCCCTACGTGAGTAGCGGGTGGTCAGGCGAGCAGCGGGTGCTCGTCCTCGCCGACGGGGAGGGTCGCGGAGATCTCGAAGCCGCCGTCGGGGGTGGGGCGGGAGGTGACCGTGCCGCCGAGGGCGGCCGCGCGTTCGCGGATGCCCGCCAGGCCCAGCCGGGCGCCCGGGGTGGGTTCCTCGCTGCGTGCGGGGGCCGTGTTGGTGATGCGGACGCGCAGGTCGTGCCCGTCCTCGGTGACGGTGACTGCGATCGCGGAGCCGGGAGCGTGCCGCAGGGCGTTGCTGAGGGCCTCCTGGACGACGCGGAAGCCGGTGAGCCCTACGGCGTCGGGGACCACTGCTTCCGTGCCCACGTAGGTGATCTCGGCGCCCGACGCGCGGGTGGATCTGACGAGCTCTGCGATGTCGGACAGCCCGGGCATGGGCGCGGTGGGTGCGGTGTCGTGGCCGCGCAGGATGCCGAGCAGGCCGCGCATCTCGCTCAGGGCGCGCCGGGAGGAGGCGGCTATCTCCTCGAACTCCTGCTGGATGGTCTCGTCGAGGCCGGGCTGCCGGTAGCGCGCGGTCGAGGCCTGGACGGTGATGACGGACATGCTGTGCGCGACGACGTCGTGCAGCTCGCGCGCGATCCTGTTGCGTTCCTCGAGCTCGCGGCGGCGTCCCGCCTCGGCGGCGCTGAGGCGTTCGGCCTGCTCCATGCGGACGACGCTCAGGATCCACAGGCGCACGAGCACCCCGACCAGGGCGATGGCGCCGCTGAGGGAGACCAGCACCACGCCGTTGGCGCCGGCGGACGCGCTGGCGTCGCCGACGATCAGCGCGGGGGCGAGGACAGTCATCATGGCTCCCGCGAGCCAGAGGGACGCCGCCCAGTACCAGGAGTGGCGCAGGGCGAGCACGAACACCGTCAGGCAGTGCGTGAGCAGCACGGTGACCGGCCACGGCCAGGGCCACTCGGGCGCCGCGCCCGCGGTCACGATCATCAGCCCGAGCGCGGCCGGGATGGACGCGCCGAGCCCGGCCCAGGCCCAGCGCACCGCCATGATCGCGGCGGCGCAGTGCACGATGGTCAGGGCCATGGCGGCTACCGGGTGGGTCTCGTACCCGGTAGCGGTCACCGGCCAGCCGACGGCGACGAGCGCCACTGCGGCGACGGAGACCACCGTCCACATCCAGACGACCTCGCGCCGGGCGATCGAGAACGTGCTGAGGTCCAGGCGGGTCAGCGCGCGCAGCCGCCAGTAGCGCGCGCCCCGGCTGGCCGCTGCGACGGCGCTCGGTACCTGTGGACGAGCATGTGGGTGGTCCATTCTCTGCAGGTTATGCGCCCGGCGTGTGCGGCGCGTCACCCGCGAGAGGGACCCGGCGTCATACTTTCGGGTTTCCTTGTCCGGCGTCGGCTACGTTGGTCCCATGCCGCCAGCCCCCGATGTTGCCGATAGTGCGATCCGGGTGCTGATCGTCGACGACCAGTCGATGATCCGGGCCGGGTTCGCCGCCCTCCTGGACGCGCACGAAGGGATCACGGTCGTCGGTACCGCCGAGGACGGCGACGGGATCTCCGACGTCGTGCGCCGCACCCAGCCCGACGTCGTGCTGATGGACATCCGCATGCCGAAGGTGAACGGGCTGGACGCGACCCGCACCATCATGGCCATGCCCGGCACACCGCCGAAGGTGATCATGCTGACCACCTTCGACGCCGACGACTACGTGTTCTCTGCCCTGCGCGCCGGGGCGAGCGGCTTCCTGCTGAAGGACTCACCGCCCGAGGAGCTCACCCAGGCGGTCCGTGTGGTCGCCGCGGGCGAGGCGCTCCTGTCCCCGAAGATCACGCGGGCGCTCATCGCCGACTACGCGGCGCGCCCGGAGCGGCCCGCGAAGGCGGACGCCAGGCTGTCCACGCTGACCGACCGCGAGCTCGACGTCATGAAGCTGGTCGCCGCCGGCCAGTCGAACGCCGAGATCGCCACCGAGCTGTACCTGGCCGAGCAGACGGTCAAGACGCACGTCTCACGCATCCTGAACAAGCTCGAGCTGCGCGACCGGACCCAGATGGTGGTCTGCGCGTACGAGTCGGGCCTGGTGCGCGCAGCCCACTGACCTGTCGGCTACTCCCCCACGTACTGCGCCAGGTGCTCCCCGGTGAGCGTCGGCCGGCCCGCCCGCGCCTGCGCCACCAGGTCGGCCGGGGTGCCCTCGAACACGATGCGGCCGCCGTCGTGCCCGGCGCCCGGACCGAGGTCGATGATCCAGTCGGCGTGCGCCATGACCGCCTGGTGGTGCTCGATCACGATGACCGACTTGCCCGACTCGACGAGGCGGTCCAGGAGGGCGAGCAGGTTCTCGACGTCCGCCAGGTGCAGACCCGTCGTGGGCTCGTCGAGCACGTAGACGCCGCCCTCGCGGGCCATCTCGACGGCCAGCTTGAGCCGCTGCCGCTCTCCCCCGGACAGCGTCGTCAGCGGCTGGCCGATACCCAGGTAACCGAGACCGACGTCGGACAGCCGCTCCAGGATCTTGTGCGCCGCCGGGACCGGAGCGGGGCCGTCCTTGGCGAAGAACGCGGTGGCCTCGGCGACCGGCATCGCGAGCACCTCGCTGATGTCCTTGCCGTTCTCGCCGCCACCCTCACCACCGAGCGCGTAGACCAGCGCCGACGCGTCGAACCTCTTGCCGCCGCAGTCCTCGCACGTGGTGGCCACGGTGTCCATGAACCCGAGCTCGGTGTAGATCACGCCCGCGCCCTTGCAGGTGGGGCACGCACCCTCCGAGTTCGCGCTGAACAACGCGGGCTTGACGCCGTTGGCCTTGGCGAACGCCTTGCGGATCGGGTCCAGCAGTCCCGTGTACGTCGCAGGGTTGGACCGCCGCGAACCCCTGATCGCGCCCTGGTCGACCGTCACGACACCCGCGTCGGCCGGGAGCGACCCGTGGATCAGCGAGCTCTTCCCGGACCCTGCGACACCCGTCACGACGGTCAGCACCCCGAGCGGCACGTCGACGTCGACGTCGCGCAGGTTGTGCGCGCTCGCCCCGCGGATCTCCAGCTTCCCGGTGGCCGAGCGCACGGAGTCCTTCAGCCGCGAGCGGTACCCGAGGTGACGGCCGGTGAGGGTGTCGCTCCTGCGCAGCTCCTCGACCGTGCCCTCGAACTGGATCGTCCCGCCGGCGGACCCCGCGCCCGGCCCCAGGTCGACCACGTGGTCACCGATCGCGATCGCCTCCGGCTTGTGCTCGACGACGAGCACCGTGTTTCCCTTGTCCCGCAGCTCGACCAGCAGCCGGTTCATCCGCTGGATGTCGTGCGGGTGCAGCCCGATCGTCGGCTCGTCGAAGACGTAGGTGACGTCGGTCAGCGCCGAGCCGAGGTGCCGGATCAGCTTGGTGCGCTGCGCCTCACCCCCGGACAGGGTCCCCGAGGGGCGGTCGAGCGAGAGGTAGCCCAGGCCGATCTCGGCGAACTTGTCGAGCTGGAGCTGCAGACCCGTCAGGAGCGGACCGGTGGACGCTCCCTCGTCGGTGGCGGCGAGCTTGCGCACCCAGGCGGCGAGATCGCTGATCTGCATGGCGCACGCGTCGGCGATGTTGATGCCGTCGATCCTGGACGACCGTGCCGCCTCCGCCAGCCGGGTGCCCTCGCACTCGGGGCAGGTCACGAACGTCACCGCCTGCTCCACCCACGCCCGGACGTGCGGCTGCAGCGAGTCGACGTCCTTGCTCAGCACCGCCTTGCGGATCTTCGGGATCAGGCCCTCATAGGTGAGGTTGATGCCCTTGGCCTTGATCTTCGTGGGCTCCTTGTGCAAGAAGTCCGCGAGCTCCGTCTCGGTGTAGTCGCGGATCGCCTTGTCCGGGTCCACGAAGCCCGACTCGATGTACGTGGCGACCATCCAGCCGTCGGCGTTGTAGCCGGGGATCTTGATCGCACCCTCGTTCAGCGACTGCGAGTCGTCGAAGAACTTCGTCAGATCCAGGTCGGAGACCTGGCCGCGGCCCTCGCACCGCGGGCACATGCCACCGTGGTACACGGCGTTGCGCACTATCTGCTTCTCGCCCGTCGCCGACGTCATCACGCCGCTCGCCTTGCGCGCCGGCACGTTGAACGAGAACGCGATGGGCGGCCCCACCTGCGGCTGACCCAGCCGGCTGAACAGGATGCGCAGCAGGGCGTTGGTGTCCGTGACGGTGCCGAGCGTGGAGCGCGGGTTGGACCCCAGGCGCTCCTGGTCGACGACGATCGCCGTGGTCAGCCCGTCGAGCTGGTCCACCTCCGGCCGGTCCAGGGACGGCATGAACCCCTGCACGAACGCGCTGTACGTCTCGTTGATCATCCGCTGCGACTCCGCGGCGATCGTCGCGAACACCAGCGAGCTCTTGCCCGACCCGGAGACGCCCGTGAACACGGTGAGCCGCCGCTTCGGGATGTCGAGGCTGATGTCCTTGAGATTGTTCTCCCGAGCGCCCTTGACGCGGATCAGGTCATGGCTGTCGGCGGGGTGGGTGTCCATGGCAGCCACACTAGGCGGGGTGCCGCGAGCGCCGCTTCTCGATATCTGATCGGTCGTCTCCGATCGGGTCGTCCCTGATCGGTCGTTTCCCGCCCCTACAGTTGCGCTGTGAATGATGCGAGCAATGCCGCGAGCAAGGTGCCGTTCGTGCTGGTCGATGTCTTCGCGGGACGGCCGCTGGCCGGGAACCCGGTGTCCGTGGTCCCGGACGCGGACGGCCTCCCCGAGGCGACGATGCGGGCGATCGCGCGGGAGTTCAACCAGTCGGAGACGACGTTCGTGCTCGGGGCCTCGGACGGGCGGGCGGACGTCCGGTTCCGTTCGTTCACGCCGACCGGCGAAGAGGTCGGCGGGGCGGGGCACAACATAGTCGGCGCGTGGATCTGGCTCGCGGGTGCCGGCCGGTTGCCGGTCGGGCAGGAGTCGTTCGTGCAGGAGATCGGCGACGACCTGCTCCGGGTGCGGGTCACACGGGCCGGCGGAGCCGCTGGCCCTGGGCCGGCCGGCGGCGTCGAGGTCACGATGACTCAGCTGGTGCCGGTCGCGGGCGGGGTGCTTCCCGCGGGGGCACGGGGCGGGCTGGCGGGTGCGCTCGGGATCCGGGCGGCCGACCTCGCAGAGGGTTCGCCGCGGGTGATCTCGACCGGTGCCGGCCACCTGCTGACCGAGGTGCGGTCGCGGGCGGTCGTGGACCGGGTGTCCCCCGACTCCCGGCGGCTGGCCGACGCGCTGCGGGCGGTCGGCGCGGAGGGCTGCTACGTGTACACGCTCGAGACCGGCGAGCAGGAGGCCCGGGTGGCGCCGTACGCGCGGTTCTTCAACCCGATCATGGGCATCCCGGAGGACCCGGCGACCGGTACGGCTGCCGGGCCGCTGGCGGCGCGCCTGGTCGAGGAGGGCGTCCTTGCCCAGGGGGCGACCGTGGAGATCGAGCAGGGCACGGCTCTGGGTCGGCGGAGCCTGATCCGGGTACGCGCGCTGCCGGACGGCGTGGAGCTGACCGGCAGCGGCGTCGTCTCGGCCGAGGGCGTGCTGCACCTGTGGGCGGACCAGGTCTGACCCCGCCCCTCGGCCCGCTTCTCGGCCCGCTCTGACCTGCTCTGAGGGTCAGAGCTGCTTGATGCGGACCGTGTTGCCCGCCGGGTCGCGGAACGCGCAGTCCCGGAAGCCGTAGGGCTGGTCGATGGGCTCCTGCATGACCTCTGCGCCGCTGGCCGCCACCCGTTCGAAGGTGCTGTCGAGGTCGCTGGCGCCCAGGATGACGGCGGCGTAGGTGCCCTTGGCCATCATCTCGGCGACGGTGCGGCGTTCGGTGTCGGTGACGCCGGGGTCGGCGGCGGGCGGGGTCAGGACGATGGACGGGCCGGACCCGCCGCTTGGACCCACGGTGATCCACCGCATGGTGCCCTGACCGACGTCCAGGAGGACCTCGAAGCCGAGAGCGTCACGGTAGAAGGCGAGCGAGGCCTCCGGGTCGGTGTGCGGGAGGAACGTCTGGTGGATGCTGATGTCTGTGCTCATGGCAGTCACGCTATGGCCGGTCAGGGGGTGCCCGCTTCTCGATTCCTGACCGGGTTCCTTACCGGCCTGGTGACCTGCTTGGCGATGCACGCAGGGAGGCCTGCCGTGTCGATCGACTCGTCCGCGAGCAGCGGGTCGTTGCGGTAGACGCTCGGCGGAACACCTACCAGCTCGGTGAAGCGGGTGCTGAAGGTCCCCAGCGAGGAGCAGCCGACGGCGAAGCAGACCTCGGTGACGCTGAGGTCCCCGCGGCGCAGCAGCATCATGGCGCGCTCGATGCGGCGCGTCATGAGGTAGCTGTACGGGGACTCGCCGTAGGCGGCCTTGAACTGCCGCGACAGGTGTCCGGCCGACATGTGGACCCCGGCCGCGAGCGCCTCGACGTCCAGGGGCTGGGTGTACTCGCGGTCCATGCGGTCGCGCACCCGGCGCAGCAACGTGAGGTCGCGCAGGCGCTGGGTGTCGATGGCGGGGATGTCGCTGGTCACGTGTGCGATGTTGCCACGGCACGGCCGTTCGCGGTGGCGGGCGGGCTCAGTTCTCGCTGATGAAGTCGTCGGTGAGGATCAGCTCGGAGCCGTCGTGCCCGTGCACCACCAGGTGGTCGGTCTCGAACGTCACCTCGATCTCCTCGGCGGTGTGGTGCTCGAGGTCGGTGAAGGGGCTGGCGACGTAGCTGATGCGTGGGCCGAGCTCGGGGTCCTTGCGCGCGACCCACAGGACGCCGCCGGGCGACCCGTCGTCGCGCAGCTGGACGCACAGCGGCCCTGCCGCCTGGTCTGCCGCCTGGTCTGGGGCCTGCTCCGGGCCCGGGTCGCACACCTCGTGCACGAGCCGGGGCTTGAGGTGGTCGGCGACAGCCGACCAGGTACCGACGCCGACCAGGGCGATCGCCGCGCCGGACAGGACACCCAGGAGGAAGCGTTTCACGCGGCCGACCCTAGCGGGTCGGCGGGATCGCCCGGACCCGCGATATGCGCCCCCACCAGCCAGGATTGCTCGTCGGAACCGGGAACAAACGTGCCGGTTTCATCCGTTCTATTCGGTGGAATGAGCATCTGTCCGACGACCTGACTCGCTCCGGTCCGTGTGCCGGGCCCAGCACCTTCACAGGGTGTTCCCGGTGTTTCCGGATCGGCTCGCGCGATGCTGCTCACCCGGCCCCCTACGAGTGGAGGACCATGTGACGACACCCGCTGTACTGCCCCGCCTGCGCCCCGTACCCGGCCCTGGTGAGACCCCCGGCCCGCTGATGATCGTCGTGGGAGGCGTGCCAGGGGCCGGCAAGAGCACCTTGCTGGCGCGGGTCGCCGACGACGTGCCCCGCACCGTCGTGCTCGACCCCGACCGCTACCGGCGCGGGATCGCCAGGCGGCTGCCGCACTTCGTCCCGTACGTCACCTACCGGTGGGCGGTGCACACGCTGCACGCCGTCGAGACGATGGCTCGCCTGGCGCGCGGCCCGCGCTCCTCCGCTCCGCTCCTCGTGCACGACACAGCCACCCGGGCCCGGCGGCGGGAGACCCTCGGTACCCTGGCGCGGCTGCGCGGCTGGGACCCCGTGCTGGTGGCGGTGGACGTCTCCCTGGCCGAGGCGCTCGACGGCCAGCTGGATCGCGGCCGGGTGGTGCAGCCGGAGGAGTTCGTACGGCACTGGGAACGGTGGACGGCGCAGCGCTCGGCGCTCGCGGCCGCGGACGGCGGTCCACGCGGCCCGTGGTCCGGCGTGTACCTGATGGCGCGCTGCGACGCGTACCGGCGGGTTCGTGAGATGGCCAGGGCGCGCTCGCGGGTGCTGGCGGCCGCGAGGCCCGAGGCGGTGCGCGGGCAGGCCCTGGACGCGGACCGACCATGCGCGGCCTAGCAGCTCCCGACGCTCGCTAGAGCCCTGCGACGAGAGCGTCCCGGAGGGACTCGGGCAGGTCGGGTGGCATGTCCGGGTCGACGGCGAGGGCGTGCAGCGCGCGGCTGTAGTAGTTGCGCGCGGCCGCCGCGAGCACGACGTCGACGATCTGCCGGTCGGTGAGCCCGAGCTCGCGCAGTCGCAGGCTGTCTGCCTCGGTCATCGCCGACGAGTTACCGCTGAGCCGCTCGGCGACCTCCATCGCCGCCATCTCCAGCTCCGTGAGGCCGGCGGTGCGGTAGTCCCGGGCGATCCGCTCGAGCTGCGTGTCGTCGAACACGGTGCGGGACTTGCGCCCGTGCGCGAGCCGGCAGGCCCGCGACCCGATCGCGCCGGCCGCGGCGAGGGTCACCAGCTCGTACAGCCGCAGGCCCAGGCTCGGCACGAGA
This sequence comes from Promicromonospora sp. NPDC050249, assembly GCF_040656015.1. Lineage (NCBI taxonomy): Bacteria > Bacillati > Actinomycetota > Actinomycetes > Micrococcales > Promicromonosporaceae > Promicromonospora > Promicromonospora sp. NPDC050249. The sequence goes on from NZ_JBFAKY010000023.1 coordinate 73,428, forward strand.
GCGCCCACCAGCGCCTCGAACGCGTGCTGCGCCTCGGGGTTGGTGGCCATCACGCGGGTGTGGCTCGGCACGTACCCGAGGGACTCCTGGTCGCCCGCGTACAGCTCGGCCCAAGCTCCCGTCGCCTCCGCCGGCTCGGGCGTTCTGATGATCGTCATGCTCGCAGCGTCCCACCCCCGTCGTCGGGCCGACAGGAAACCACCGGGTGACATCCCGGGGTCCGACCCGAGCCGGGTCGGACCCCGGGGCACGTCACCGCCAGCCGAGCGCCGGCGCCACGTGCTTGATGATGTTCTCGATGACGTGCGCGTTGTAGTCGACGCCGAGCTGGTTGGGCACGGTCAGCAGCAGGGTGTCCGCGGCCTGGATCGCCTCGTCCTCGCGCAGGTCCTCGATCAGCTGGTCGGGCTCGCCCGCGTAGGTCTTGCCGAAACGGGCGGGGCCCGTGTCGAGGTGGCCGACCTGGTCCTCGCTGTAGACCTCCATGCCGAAGTACTGACGGTCGCGCTGGTCGGTGATCGGGAAGATGCTGCGGCTGACGGAGACGCGCGGCTCGAAGTCGTGCCCCGCCTGCGCCCACGCGTCGCGGAACCGCTGGATCTGCTCGGCCTGCAGCCGGTGGAACGGCACGCCCGTGTCCTCGGTCAGCAGCGTGGACGACATGAGGTTCATGCCCTGGGCCGCCGTCCACTCCGCCGTGGCGCGGGAGCCGGCGCCCCACCAGATGCGCCGGCGCAGGCCCTCGGAGTGCGGTTCGACCCGCAGGAGGCCCGGCGGGTTGGGGAACATGGGGCGCGGGCTCGGCTCGGCGAACCCCTCGCCGTCGAGCACCTCCAGGAACCGGGCGGTGTGCTCGCGCGCCAGGTCGGCGGCGCCGTCGTCCTTCGGCGCGGGCTCGTAGCCGAAGTGCCGGTAGCCCTCGACGACCTGCTCGGGTGACCCGCGGCTGATGCCGAGCTGCAGCCGCCCGCCGGAGATCAGGTCCGCCGCCCCGGCGTCCTCCGCCATGTAGAGCGGGTTCTCGTACCGCATGTCGATCACGCCCGTGCCGATCTCGATGCGGCTTGTCCGCGCACCGATCGCCGCGAGCAGCGGGAACGGCGAGGCGAGCTGGCGCGCGAAGTGGTGCACGCGGAAGTAGGCGCCGTCGGCGCCCAGCTCCTCGGCGGCCACGGCGAGGTCGATCGACTGCAGCAGCGCGTCCGACGCCGAGCGTGTGCCCGACTGCGGATGCGGCGTCCAGTGACCGAAGGACAGGAACCCGATGTTCTTCACGCTGACCTCAACTCCTTACGTGGCGGTGGTCCGTCCCGTGACCGCGGGAACGTTCCCGAACCGTTATCGGCAGGCGGGCATCGTTTCGTGCGTCCCGAGCGTCTCTACCAGTGTGAGCAACAGTGTGAACAACAACTTTCAGTACCGCACCGACGACCGTCGCACCCAGCCGGACCCCGTCCGCTGGTGGATCCCCCTCGTCGCCTCCACGGGCGCCCTGCTCGTGCTCGTCCTCGGCACCGCCGCGATGGTCAGCACCGTCGTGAACTCAGCGATCAGCAACATCGGCTGACCTGCGCGCTCGCCAGACACAGATCGGCCCGGACGTCGCTGACGTCCGGGCCGATCTGTGTTCAGGCCATGGTCAGGCCTGCTTGCGCACCGCGTCCGCCACGGCCTCGGCCACCCGGTGGTCGAAGACGCCAGGGACGATGTACGCGCTGTTCAGCTCGTCCGGCCCGACGACCTCGGCGATCGCTACCGCTGAGACCCGCAGCAGCTCCGTCGTGATGTCCTTGGCGCCCGTGTCCAGCAGGCCACGGAACAGCCCGGGGAACGCGAGCACGTTGTTGATCTGGTTAGGGTAGTCGCTACGACCGGTCGCCACCACCGCCGCCGTCTGCGACGCCTCCAGCGGGTCGACCTCCGGTGTCGGGTTCGCCAGCGCGAACACCACTGCGCGCTCGGCCATCTGCGCGATGTCCGCCCCCGACAGGATCCCGGCCGCCGAGACCCCGATGAACACGTCGGCGCCCTTCAGGCCCTCCTGCAGCGTGCCGGCGAACCCGTCGACGTTCGTGTTGTCCACGATCCAGCGCCGGTGCGGGTCCTCCGTCACGACCCCCTGGTGCAGGGCACCGTCCCGCCCGAACGCCACGATGTGCCGCGCGCCCTGCGCCTTGAGCAGCCGGATGATCGCGTTGCCCGCCGCCCCGACGCCGGACACGACGATCCGCACGTCCTCGAGCTTCTTGTCGACCACCTTGAGCGCGTTGATCATCGCCGCGAGCACCACGATCGCCGTCCCGTGCTGGTCGTCGTGGAAGACGGGTATGTCCAGCTCCTCGCGCAGGCGTGCCTCGATCTCGAAGCAGCGCGGCGCAGCGATGTCCTCCAGGTTCACGCCCCCGTAGACGGGCGCTATCGCCTTGACGATCCGCACGATCTCGTCGGTGTCGGTCGTGTCCAGGCACACCGGCCACGCGTCCACCCCGCCGAACTCCTTGAACAGGGCCGCCTTGCCCTCCATGACCGGCAGCGCGGCGGCCGGGCCGATGTCGCCAAGGCCCAGCACCGCCGTGCCGTCCGTGACCACCGCGACCGTGTTGCGCTTGATCGTCAGCCGACGGGCGTCCTCGGGGTTCTCCGCGATCGCCAGGCACACCCGCGCCACACCCGGCGTGTACGCACGAGACAGGTCCCGGCGCGTCTTGAGCGGCACCTTGTTCGTGACCTCGATCTTGCCGCCCAGGTGCATCAGGAAAGTCGAGTCGCTCGACTTGAGCACCTCGGCACCCTCTATGGCGTTCACTGCCGCCACCACGCACTCGCCGTGCTCCGCGTCGATCGTGTCGCACGTGACGTCCACGACCAGCCCGTGCGACGTCGAGTGCGCGATGTCCACCCCCATCACCGCGCCCCCGGCGTCCGCTACCGCCGCTACCACCGAGCTCGTGGCACGCTGCGACGCTGCCACCTCCACGCGCAGGGTGATCGTGTAGCTCGGGCTGGGCAACGACATCGTGGTTCTCCTCGGTGATCCGGTGCTACCGGGCGCGGCACTGCGCACGAGGAGATTCCTACCGCCACAGGGTGACGTGCGCCACACGGGCCCGCCATGCGGACGATCCGGCCCGCGACCGGCGGAAGATGATGCCGTGAAGATCGCCATCGACTCCCCCGCACGCGACGACGTCCGCCGGCTCCTCGACGAGCACCTCACCGACATGTTCGCCACCTCCCCCGCCGAGAGCGTGCACGCCCTCGACCACTCCGCGCTGCTCGCCCCGACGATCACCTTCTGGACCGCGCGCGACGACGACGGCACCCTGCTCGGCTGCGGCGCCCTCAGCCGGCTCGACACCCCCGGCGTCCCGGCCCACACCGGACCTGGCCACGCGGGACCGCACGGCGAGATCAAGTCCATGCGCACCGCCGCGCACGCCAGGGGCCGCGGCGTCGCCTCAGCGCTGCTCGGCGAGGTGCTGGCCGAGGCGCGCAGGCGCGAGTACACCCGGATCAGCCTGGAGACCGGACCGCAGGACTACTTCGCCTCCGCACGCAGGCTGTACGCCCGCCACGGATTCACCGAGTGCGGCCCGTTCGGGAGCTACTCCCTCGACCCGTACAGCGTGTTCATGACTCTCGACCTGCGCGCGTCCGAGCAGCACGCGTCCCAGGCTCAGGCCACGGCTCCCCAGACCGCAGGCGGCCACGCAGGGCGGTGATCCGCCCCTCGTCCAGGCCCGCATACCGCAGGTAGGCGACCGGATCCAGCTCCGCCAGCCACCCCAGGAGCGCCCCGCGGCGCTCGCGGACGCGTACGTCGAGCTGCTGCGCCGTCCAGGTCTCCCCGGGGTGCTGGACCCAGGCGCCCTGCTCCTCGTCGTAGGTGATGCCGCCGCCGCGATGGGTGGTGCCGCGGAACGCCTGCACGTAGTCCTCGGCGATCGCCTCGTGCTCGACGCCCGTCAGGGACAGCAGCATCGCGCTGATCATCCCGGTCCGGTCGCGGCCGGCCGCGCAGTGGACCAGCGTCGGGCCCGCCGCGTCGGCGAGCGCCCGGAAGGCGCTGCCGATCAGGTGCGGGTACATCGCGATGTTGGGCGCGTAGGAGCGCGGGTGGTCGAGCCACGGCCCGCAGGTCTCCAGGAAGTGGGGGTCGCCGGGGTCCTCGGTAGGGGTGTTGCGGGTGACGAGCCCGTTGGGCCGCGCGGAGCCGGGCATGCGGTCGCGGGCCTGCTTGATCTCGGCGGGGTTGCGCAGGTCGACGACGGTCGTCAGACCCGCTTCGAGCGCCTCGGCCCAGCCCGTGGGGGTGATCGGTTCGGGTGCGCCGGAGCGCCAGACGCGCCCGGGTGCGGTGGTGCCGCCGTCGTCGAGCGGGAGGCCGCCCAGGTCGTGGAGGTTGACGGCGCCGTCCCAGGCGTTGTCCCAGGCCATGGGATTCACCGAAATGCTCATGGGCGGCATCGTGGTTCGGGTCCAGGGGCAGGTCAACGGGGAGAACTGCCCCTGGACGCCCGCACCTCACCGCCTCCGGGGCACCGGGATGCGGTCCAGGTCAGCCGCCACGGTGAGCTCGCCGTCGAACACCGTGCGCGCCTCCTTCTCGAACTCCTCCGGGTCGGTGTACCGCTGCGAGAAGTGGGTGAGCACCAGGCTGCGTACGCCGCACTGCGCGGCGACGGTCGCCGCCTGCAGGGCCGTCAGGTGCCCGTGGTCGCGCGCGAGGTCCCGGTCGCGGTCCAGGAACGTCGACTCGATGACGAGGAGGTCGACGCCGTCGGCGAGGCTCCACACCGCGTCGCACAGGCGGGTGTCCATCACGAACGCGAACGACTGCCCCGGTCGCGGGTCGCTGACGTCCTCTACCCGGACGGTCCCGTGCGGGGTGTGCAGCGCACCCTCCTGGGCCAGCCGCCCGACGGCGGGCCCGCTGATCCCTGCGGCGGCGAGCCGGTCGGGGTCCATCCGGCGGCCGTCCGGCTCGTCGAGCCGGTATCCGTAGGCCTCGAGGGAGTGGTCGAGGCGGGCCGCCCGCAGGATCGCGCGGCCGTGCACCTCGCCTGGTACGCGCGGCACGACGCCGTCGTGGGACAGGCCCTGCAGCGCGAGGCGCTCCTGGTGGTAGTACGCGGTGGAGTCGCACAGCGCCTCGATCCAGCGCCTGCCGGACGCCGGGAACGTGACGGGCACGGTGTGCGGCACGGCGTCGAGGCTGATGCGCTGCACGACGCCGGCCAGGCCGAGGCTGTGGTCGCCGTGCAGGTGGGTGATCGCTATCCGCGTCAGGGCGGTCGCGGAGATGCCGGAGTGCAGCATCTGGCGCTGGGTGCCCTCACCGGGGTCGAACAGGATCACCTCGTCGTCCCAGAACAGCGCGTAGCCGTTGTGGTTGCGGGTCCTGGTGGGCACCTGGCTCGCCGTGCCGAGGGCGACGAGCTCGCGGCTGGCGAGCCGGTGGTTGGCGGGGCGCTGGAACACGTTCGCATTGTGTCCCGAAGACACCGGAACCAGCACGAGAAAACTGCAGGACGGAGGTGTTGGCACGCATTTTCAAAAGATCACCCGCACCCGGGAAGCAGATTCACCGGGTCGCAGCCATACTTCGCCTGAGCCAGTACGAGGACGGCCCAGCCGAATCCGAGCAGCATGGCTCCGCCAACAAGGATGTTGAGGACCGGATAGTTCCCGTCCTGCAGGACGGGAGCCAGCGCCAGGGCGGCCCCCGCAAGGAGGCAACCGAGTGTCACAATGGTGATTGGGCTGGTCAGAGCGTCGGAACCGGTGGGCTGGGACCACCCGAACCGGCCCCCGAAGAGGGTGAGAGCTACGTACGGAAGAGCAAAACCGAGCGCGGCGATCGCGCGCCAGTCCATGATCGAGAGCTTCGACAACACCATGACCTCCCCTTTTGACCCGCCCCAGGCGGTGGCCAAACACCCACTACAAGTGTTAATAATCGGGGGGCGGTCCGCTATCTTTGGTAGTGATTTTCACAAAATCCGACATATTCGTACGATCTCCACTTTCAGGACTTCCGCGCTGATGGCACCCTGTGGCGCGTCGTAGCGCCACAGGCGGCACGGCTGTCGAGAAGGGACGCGCATGGCGAGGGACGAACGCGTAGGCAAGCCCGCGTACGCAGCGGTGTCCACACGGATCACCGGCATCCGGGTGGCTCGGGCGCGCTTGCGGGAGATCGCCGTCGTGCGGGTCGACGAGCGGGGCGGCGTCGTCGACGAGTGGTCGGCGGTCCTGCACCCGGACGGCGCGTGGATCGCGCTCGCCGACGTCGCCTCCACCCTGCGCGAACGTCTCTCGCAGATGGCGATCATCACCCACAACGGCCGGCTCGGTATCGAGGTGCTGCGGGCCGAGCTGTCGCACCTGGGGTGGCAGCTGCCCGCGTTCGCGCAGCTGACGACCGTCGACGCGAGCTACCACTACCTGCCGGGCCTGGTGCACCGGCGGCTGTCGGACTGCTGCACCGCCGCAGGGGTCCCGTTCGAGGGTGGCGGCGTCCCGCCGAACACGAGTCCCGTGAACGAGGCCCGTGCTACCGCGGGGCTGCTGAGCCGGTTCCTCCAGAGCGGGAACGGGACGTCCGACCTGCCGGAGCTGCTGCAGGTCACGCTGCGGGCCTGGGTGTACCCCTGGCCCGCTGGGCCCAGCCGGGCGGCCGAGCCGCCTCGCCCGTGGCCTGGCCGACGGGGTCCCGGCATCCTCACGACCCTGGGGGGACAGCCGCTGGCCGACGCGATCTCCGCCGTCGCCGACGTGCACACCCATGGTTACCTGGCGCTCGTCGCGGAGATGCTCCAGGACGGGCGCCTCACCCCGGAGACGTCAGCGGGGCTCGCCGACGCCGAACCGCTCTACCGGCTCACGCCGGAGGCCGCGGCCGACATCCGCAGGAAGTTCTTCGACGCGCTGGTGCGCCAGGCGATCGCCGCCGACCGGTACCACCTGGACGCCCGGCAGGAGCTGTGGCGGGTCGCGGACACGATCGGCTGCCCACGGGACGCTGTGATCGAGCCGATCGTCGAGGCCACCCCTGTCGAGTTCCCCAAGCTGGACGACGACTCCGGGGCCAAGAAGCCCACCGACGGCCGCAGCGTGGCGACGCCGGCCCAGATGCGGGCCTGGGCCATCGCCAACGGGTTCGACGTCGAGGGCTACATCCGGCTGCCCTGGTCCATCGTGCGGGCCTTCGAGGAGGCGCACGCGGAACCGGTCGACCGGACCCTGCGCCCGACGCCGTCGCCCGACCTCCCGGCGAACGAGTTGCCGACGAACGAGCGACCGGCCCTCGACCAGTCGGTGCTCGACCGGGTGGCACGCGAGCGGCCGATCCTGCGATCGAACCCGCATCCTGCTCCCCGGCTGGGCCGGGACCTCGACGGCGAGGTACCCCAGCTCGAGTTCGACCGGCTGGAGACCCCGCCCATCGGCAACCCGGTGGTCTGACCCGGCTGAACCCCGCTCAGGCGTCCGGGAAACCGTTCGGGTTCTTGGACTGCCAGCGCCAGGTGTCCGCGCACATGTCGTCGATCGTCCTGGTCGCGCGCCAGCCGAGCTCGGTGTTGGCGCGGGTCGGGTCGGCCCAGAACGCGGGCAGGTCACCGGCCCGGCGCGGGCCGATCTCGTAGGGCAGCTCACGGCCGACGGCCCGTTCGAACGCCTTGAGCAGCTCCAGCACCGACGTCCCCGTACCGGTGCCGAGGTTGAACGCGCGCGCCGGCTCCTTCATGTCGTCCAGGTGCTCGAGCGCCGCCACGTGCCCGGCCGCGAGGTCGGTGACGTGCAGGTAGTCGCGCTCGGCGGTGCCGTCCGCCGTCGGGTAGTCGTTCCCGAACACGGTCAGCTTGTCCCGGCGCCCTACGGCGACCTGCGCGATGAACGGCATCAGGTTGTTCGGGACGCCCTGCGGGTCCTCGCCGATGTCGCCGCTCTCGTGCGCGCCGACCGGGTTGAAGTACCGCAGCAGCGCCACCTTCCAGCCCTCGGAGATCTGCGCGATGTCCGTCAGGACCCGCTCGATCATCACCTTGGTCTGCCCGTACGGCGACGAGGAGGACAGGTGCTCGTAGTCCTCCTGGTACGGCACCGGGGCCTTCTCCCCGTACACCGTGGCCGACGACGAGAACACCAGCTTCCGCACTCCGTACTTCGTCATCGCCGTGGCCAGGGCGAACGTGGAGTCCAGGTTGTTGCGGTAGTACTCCAGCGGCTTCGTCACCGACTCCCCCACCGCCTTGTACCCGGCGAAGTGGATGACGGCGTCGATGTGCTCGTGCGCGAAGAGCGCCTCGGTCTTGTCGATGTCCGTCAGGTTGAACGCGTGGACCGGGATCGCACGGCCCGCGAGCGCCTCCAGGCGGCCCTGCACGGTGGGCTTGGAGTTGGAGAAGTCGTCGACGACCACGACGTCATGACCGGCGGCTACCAGGGCGAGGACGGTGTGCGAGCCGATGTAGCCGGCTCCACCCGAGACGAGAACGCGCATGGTCCCAAACTACCGGGTGACGGGACCTTCCCTGTCCGGGCGGGCACCGGTAGCCTCACGGCCCGTGACGGTGCTCGAGGCGATGCTCCTGTTCGCGCTGGTCGCGATCCCGCTGACGATCATGCCCGGTCTGGACAGCGCGCTCGTGCTGCGCACCGCCGTCGTGCGCGGCCGCAGGCATGCCTACGCGACGGCGCTCGGCATCAACGCGGGCGTCCTGGTCTGGGGCGTGGCCGCCGCGGTGGGTGCGACGGCGGTGCTCGCCGCCTCCGCGACCGCGTACCGCGTGCTCACCCTCGCGGGGGCTGCCTACCTGGTGTGGCTGGGCGGCCGGATGCTGTGGTCCAGCTTCCGGCCGCGCCGGTACGACGCGCTGCCCGCTGTCGCGCTGCGGCCTGCGGCGGAGTCCGGCGCAGACATCCCTGGTGACGACCAGGGCACGCCGCAGTCCGCCTGGCGCTCGTTCGCGGTGGGCGCCACGACGAACCTGCTCAATCCGAAGGTGGGCGTCTTCTACCTCGCGACCATCCCCCAGTTCCTGCCCGACGACGTGCCGCACCTGCTCATGGGCCTGCTGCTCGCGGTGGAGCACGACGTCCTCGGGTTCGTGTGGCTGGCCCTGCTGATCAATGCTGCCGCTCTGGCGAAGCGCTGGTTGTCCGGGCGTGCGATCGCGCGGGTCACCGACCGGGTGACGGGGGTGGTGCTGCTTGCGTTCGGCGGTCGGCTCGGGTGGAACGCCCTGACCGGACAGGCTCGTGTGATCTGACGGCGGCGAGCATCTCGTCCAGATCCGGCGGGATCCGTCACGGGTGCCTGGACGGTGCGCACCGTACCGTCGGGGGCGATCAGCAGCGTGGCAGCCGTGACCGCACCCGACGCCGCCACTACGCTGCCACCGTGGCCTACACCGAGCAGCGCACCGACTCCGAGGGCCGCACCGGCCACGTCGGCCGCTACCGTGTCGACGGGCGCCTGCGCAGCACCCGCCGCTTCACCGCCAAGCGCGATGCGCTCGCGGAGGCGCGGCGTCAGGAGGAGGCGGGCAAGCATGCCGAATGGGTGGACCCCGCCGCCGGCCGGGTCACCGTCGCCGAGTGGTTCGCGATCTGGCAGGAGTCCCGCGTCGACCGCGCGCCCCGGACCATCGAGGCCGAGCGTGAGCGGTTCCGGTCCCTGGTGGCGCCCGCGTTCGGTGACCGGCCGCTGCGGCAGGTCACGCACGAGGACGTCGCCCGCTGGGCCGCGACGATGACCTCCCCCACCACCGGCGAGACCGCCTCGCCGGCCAGGCGCCGGGATGCGGCCCGCCTGCTCGTGGCGCTGCTCGACGCCGCCGTGGACGCGCGGCGCCTGCGCACCAACCCGGCGCGGACGCCGTCGGGCAAGGTACCCGCCCTGCCGCGCGCGCCGAAGACCAAGCCGCACCGCTATCTCTCGCACGAGCAGCTGCGCCGCGTGGCGGACGCCACCAGGACGCCGCAGGCCCGCACCCTCGTGCTGCTGACGGCGCTGACCGGTCTGCGCTGGGGCGAGGTCAGCGCGCTCACGGTGGCCGACGTCGACCCGCTGCGCCGTCGTGTGCGCGTCAGCAAGGCGTACACCCGCCTCGACGACGGCACCCTCCTGCTCGGCGACACCAAGACCCACGCCCGGCGCGAGGTCCCGCTGCCCGCGATCCTCGTCGCCGACGTCGCGGCACAGGCAGCGGGCAGGACGCCCGACGACCTGCTGTTCACCGGGACCCGGGGCGGTCCTCTGCGCCGGGAGAGCTTCGACCGGTCGGCGTTCCGGCCCGCGGTCCTCGCGGCCGGGCGTGCGGTACGCACGCTGCGCGAGGCCCTCGGCCTGCGCCCCTCCGGCCTGTACGACGACGGTGTGGTCACCGCGGTCCGTCGGCTCCAGTCCGACGCCGGGCTCGACCCCACCGGCGTGTGCGACCCCGCGACCTGGTCCCTGGTCGCCGACGCCGACCGGACGCGCCGGGACGGGACCCGCGGCGAGAAATTGAGCCGCACCAGGCTGCTCACCGCGCTGTCGGGCACGACGGTGGGGCCGGGCGCCGAGGACTTCGACACCCTCACCCTGCACGACCTGCGCCACACCGCCGCGTCCCTCGCCATCTCGGGCGGAGCGACGGTCAAGGCGGTGCAGCGCATGCTCGGGCATGAGTCGCCGGTGCTGACCCTGTCCACCTATGCCGGCCTGTTCGAGGACGACCTCGACGCGCTGGGCGACACGATGAGCGCTGCGTTCCAGGCGACGTCGTACGAACCCTCGGGCATGCCCGGGTCCACGGCGTCGGACGCGCCCGCGAACGTCACCGTGATCGGCTCCGCGCGGGCGTGGGCGGCGGGCTGACGCGGCCCGGCAGAAATCCGCCGCCCAGGTTCTCGTGAATTTTCTCGCGAATCCGGGATCCTGATGTCGAGAACGTGCGACCGGCTCCGGCCCAGGGGCGAGGGCGCGCACCGCGCCCACGACCGACGGGCCCAGCGACGGGCCCTCGACCAGGGAGAACACCATGGCGAAGTACCTGATCCTCAAGCACTACCGGCACAACGGCCCCGCACCCGTCCCCGGGACCGAGGTCATGATGGACCAGTGGACGCCCGAGGAGATCACCGCGCACATCGACTACATGAGCCGGTTCGCCGAGAAGCTGACGGAGCGCGGTGAGTTCGTCAGCGAGGGTGCGCTCCTGCCGGAGGGCACGTTCGTGCGGTACGACGGCGAAGGCCGGCCCCCGGTGACCGACGGGCCCTTCGCGGAGACCAAGGACCTGATCGCGGGCTTCATGATCATCGACGTCGAGTCCCAGGAACGGGCCTACGAGGCCGCCGCCGAGCTCTCCGCGGCACCCGGCCAGGGCGGGCGCCCGCTCCACGAGTGGCTCGAGGTGCGGCCGTTCTTCGCCGAGCTGCAGGCGTCTGCCGAGTAGACCGGGACCAGGAGCGTGCACGAGGACCGGGCGGACGACGGCCAGGTGAACGAGCTGATGCGGACGCTGGCGCCGCAGGTCCTCGGCGTCCTCGTCCGTCGCGGAGCAGACTTCGCGACGGCCGAGGACGCCGTGCAGGAGGCCCTGATCGAGGCGGTGCGCCACTGGCCCGGCAATCTCCCCGACGAGCCGAAGGCCTGGCTCCTGCGCGTCGCCGGCCGCAAGCTGATCGACGCCCAGCGCTCCGAGGCGGCCCGACGGCGGCGGGAGGAGCGCGTGCACGACGAGCCCGCGCGCGGCCCCACCGAGCAGTCGGACGACACGCTGCTCCTGCTGAGCCGGTGCTGCCACCCGGCGCTCAGCCCGGCGTCGGCCATCGCGCTGACGCTGCGCGCCGTGGGCGGGCTCACCACCGCGCAGATCGCCCGCGCCTTCCTCGTGCCCGAGGCGACCATGGCGCAGCGCATCTCCCGGGCCAAGCGCACGATCACCGGCGAACGGTTCGACACCCCGGGTGATGTCCGGGCAGTGCTGCACGTGCTGTACCTGATGTTCAACGAGGGCTTCACGGGCGAGATCTCGCTCGCCGACGAGGCGATCCGGCTGACGCGCCAGCTCCTCGCGGCCGTCTCCCGGGACGCCGTGGACATCGCGGACCCCGAGGTCTCCGGCCTGCTCACCCTGATGCTCCTGCACCACGCCAGGCGCGCCGCCCGGTACAACGCCTCGGGCGAGCTCATCCCCCTGGACCAGCAGGACCGGTCGCTGTGGGACACGGCGATGATCACCGAGGGCGTCGCCGTCCTGCAGGGGGCCCTGGCCGGCGACCGGCTCGGGCCGTACCAGGCGCAGGCCGCGATCGCGGCACTGCACGACGACGCGCCCACCGCCGAGGAGACCGACTGGACGCAGATCCTCGAGTGGTACGACGAGCTGACCCGGCTCGCGGACAGCCCGGTCGTCGCCCTCAACCGGGCGGTCGCCGTCGGTCAGGTCGACGGCCCGCGTGCGGGACTGGCCGTCCTGGCCGACGTCGACCCGAAGCTCGCTCGCTGGGACGCGGTAGCGGCCCACCTGTACGAGCGCGCGGACGACGTCGCCCAGGCGATCCACCACTACACGATCGCCGCCGACCGGGCGACGAGCCTGTTCGAGCGGATCCACCTCATGAAGCAGGCCGCGCGGCTGCGTCTCCCCCGTCCGGGGGAAGACCCGACCTGACCACGGGGGCTGGCCCCCGGCACGCCGTGGGTGTGCACCAGTGCGGACGACGCCCCTGACCAGCCACGCTGCTCGGGTCAGGATCATCGTCCAACCTGGAAGGACCCGTCATGTCGAACGGGACGCAGTCGGTCACGGTGCGCGTGGCCCGGTGGTGCGCCACCCATCCCTGGCGCGCGATAGTCGGGTGGCTGCTCCTCGTGGTGCTCTGCCTCGGCGCGGGCACCGCCGTCGGCACCAACTCTGGCACCATCGAGGACTTCTGGGTCGGCGAGGCCGGACACGCGGAGTCGATGGCCGACGCCAGCGGGCTCACGCCAGCACCCACCGAGCAGGTACTCATCACGGCCGACGGCGGTGACCGGCTCGACGAGGCCGCCGCGACGAGCGCCGCGGACTACGTACGACGGCGCATGGCGGCCCTCCCCGCCGTCGTATCCGTGGCAGAACCCGCCTGGTCCGCCGACCGGACCGCACTGCTCGTGGACGTCACGCTCCGCGGAGACAGCGAGACAGCGGAGGACGACGTCGCAACCCTCCTCGAACAGACCGTGGCCGCCCAGGCGGCACACACCGCCGTGACCGTGGAGCAGACCGGCAGCGCCTCGATGTCGAACGAGGTCGACGAGTCGATGGGCCAGAACCTCCTGCGCACCGAGGCGATCAGCCTCCCGGTGACCTTCGTGATCCTCCTGGTCGTGTTCGGCACCGTGCTCGCCGCCGGCATCCCGATCCTCCTTGCCCTCACCGCCTTCACGGGAGCCGTCGGGCTCTACGGCCTGGCGTCCTGGGTGTTCCCCGACGCGGGCGGCGCGGCGATGAGCGTGATCTTCCTGCTGGGCATGGCCGTCGGCGTCGACTACTCGCTGTTCTACCTCAAGCGGATCCGCGAGGAGCGCACGCACGCCGACCACCTCGACCGCACGGCAGCCATCGAGGCAGCAGCGGCCACGTCCGGCCGCGCCGTCCTCGGGTCCGGTATCGCCGTCATGCTCGCACTCGGCGGGCTCTACCTCGCCGACGACGTCATCTTCTCCTCCGTCGCCACCGGAGCGATCCTGGTGACGGCGCTCGCAGTGGTCGGCTCCCTGACCGTGCTGCCCGCGCTGCTTGCCCTGCTGGGCGACCGGATCGACCGCGGGCTCCGTGGGCGGCGTCGTGCCGGCTCTGGTGCCGGCCGCGGTGAGCAGGGCCGCGCCAGGGGCGAGAACGCGGCGTGGACCGCGGTGCTTCGTCCGGTGGTGCGGCGCCCGCTCGTCACACTGCTGGTCAGCGTCGCCGTCACCGGCGCACTGGCGGCGCCCGCGCTGACCATGAGGCTGGGCACCGAGGGCGCGGAGACGTTCCCCGACACCCTGCCGTCGGTGGCTGCCTATGACCGGCTGACCGGTGCGTTCCCGTCCCAGGGGCCAGCGCACCTCGTGCTCGCCCGAGGGGAGGACCCCGCCGCCCTGCTGCAGGACCTCGCGGACCGGACTCGGGGCGACAACCTCTTCGCGCAGGACTCGACACCCGAGGTAGTGGTCGCCGCCGACGGCGGGACGGCGCTGCTGCGGCTCCCGATCCCGTTCAGCGAGAACTCCGCCGAGGCGCAGCGTTCGCTGGAACATCTGCGCGCGGAGCTGATTCCCGAGGCCGTGGGGACGGCGGCCGGCACGCAGATCGCGGTCTCGGGCGATGTCGCCCGTGGCGCGGACTACGCGGCCCACCAGGCGGAGCGGCTGCCCTGGGTCATCGGGTTCGTGTCCCTGACCACGCTCGTCATCATGTTCGTCGTGTTCCGCTCCGTGCCCCTGGCAGTGCTGGGGGTGGTGCTCAACCTCGCTGCGGTGCTCGTGTCCTGGGGTGTGCTGACCCTGGTCTTCCAGGGCACCTGGGCGGAGGGCCTGCTCGGGTTCGACTCGGTGGGCTTTGTCGGTTCGCGCACACCGCTGATGGTCGTTGCGATCCTGGTGGGGCTCTCCACGGACTACCAGATCTTCGTCGTGAGCCGGATCCGGGAGGCCGCGCGTCGCGGGGTGCCCACCCAGCAGGCGGTGGTGGAGGGCATCGCCGGGTCCGCGAGCGTGGTCACGAGCGCCGCCGTGATCATGGTGTCGATCTTCGGCAGCTTCCTGTTCTTCGACCGGATCGAGATGAAGCAGATGGCCGTCGGGCTCACCGTCGCGGTGCTCTTCGACGCGATAGTGCTGCGCGCCCTCATCCTGCCGTCCGTGATCACGCTGCTCGGCGAGCGCACCTGGTGGCCGGCCAGGACACGGCCGAACACTGCTCTGGTTCGGCGTTGACGACCCGCCCGGGTCTCAACAGCTGCTCAGCTGCGCTGGAGGTACGCCTCCAGCGCAGCGGCGCCGGTCAGCATCGCCCGGCCACGCGCGGTCAGCCGGTCGTTCCAACCGTGCAGCGTGGCTTCGAGGGGCTCGAGGCCGCCGGCCGACCGCACCTGGGCGATCAGCGGAGCGATCTGCTCCAGGAGGTAGCCGCCGCGCCGGAGCTGGTGGGTCAGCCTGGCGTCTCGCACCGCTGCCTCGTCGTAGACGCGGTAACCGGTCTGCGGGTCGCGGCGCGGGCGCACCAGGCCGACGCGCTCCCAGGTCCGCAGCGTCGCGGGCCGGATCCGGAGCTGTGCGGCGAGCGGGCCGACGAACGTCTCGCGCGGTCCGGTGCGGGGTGCTGACATGACGCCGGACTCTGTGCCGGAATCTGTGCCGGTTGCTGTAGCGGTTGCTGTGCCACCAGGATCCAGGTCACGCAGGGCGCTCTCTACTGCCTGGAGCGTCCGGCGATCGTCCAGGAGCTGGACGTGACTCTCGTCGACGAGGCGTAGCGCTGTGGCGGTGTCGCCGTCGTTCACCGCTCGCATGATCGCCGTCGCCGTCTGGTGGCCGTGACCCGGAACGAGGGCGAGGAACGCGCGCAGCGCACGCGCGTGCAGCGGGGTGTAGGTGCGGTATCCGGTCGGCGTGCGGACGGCGGCCGGGAGGATCCCCGCGTCCTCGTAGTTCCTGATCGCCTGGGTGGACAGGCCGTGCTCACGTGCCAGGTCGATGGGCCTGAGGCGAACGTCGTTTTGAGGGTTCGAGCCCATCTTCACTCCCATCTCAGGCAGAAGTTTCAATCGAGGCTTCAACGATACCCTTGAGGGAATGACGACAGACCTCAAGGAGACCATCCGTCCCGTCGACCCTGCAGCCGTCATGGGGCTGCTCCCGGCCAGCCCGCGCATCCTCGCGCTGGGCGAGCCCACCCACGGCGAGGGCACCCTGCATGCCGTGCGCAACGAGCTCTTCCGACAGCTCGTCGAGCAGGAGGGCTACCGGACGATCGCCCTGGAGAGCGACTGCCTGATGGGCCTGCTCGTGGACGACTACATCACCGGTCTCGACGGCACCGCCGGCGAGGACGCCGCTGGTGCCTCTGCCGAGGACGAGCTCGACGACGTGATGGCACGCGGCTTCAGCCACGAGTGGGGTGCGTTCCCCGGCAACCGCGAGCTGGTGCGCTGGATGCGGTCGTTCAACGCGGGCCGGCCGGCGTCCGACCGGCTCCGGTTCGCCGGTGTCGACGGCCCGCTGGAGATCACGGCCGCCGCGAGCCCTCGGCAGGCCCTGACCGCCCTGCACGGATTCCTGGCGGAGCGGCTGGGCACCGGTCTGCTCCCCTGCTCCGGCGATGCCCTCGACAGCCTGATCGATCCCGACGACCGATGGACCGAACCCGCCGCCATGATGGATTCCTCCCGTTCCGTGGGGCAGTCGGCGGAAGCGCGGGAGCTGCGGCTCATCGCGGACGACCTCGTGGCGCTGCTCGGCGCGCACGCGCCCGGGCTGATCGCCGCGTCCACCCCGGCCGAGTGGGAGCGGGCCCGCCTGTACGGGCGTACCGCGACGGGCCTCCTGCGCTATCACTTCTGGATGGCGGACACCTCTCCTGCTCGCATGACCTGGCTGCTCGGTGTGCGGGACACGATGATCGCCGCCAACCTGCTCGCTCTGGCCGAGCGGGGCCCGGTGCTGGTGAGCGCCCACAACAGCCACCTGCAACGGAACTCGAGCACCATGCGCATGTGGGACCACCCGATGCTGGAGTGGTGGGGCGCCGGGGCGCTGGTCGACGCCGAGCTGGGCGCGGAGTACGCCTTCCTGGCCACGGCCGTCGGCACCATCCGGCATCGGGGCGTGGACGCTCCGCCGTCGGACAGCGTGGAGGGCCTGCTGTACGCGCTGCCCGGGGACCACCACCTGGTCGACGCAGGCCGACTCGCCGCCTCGCTCGGCGAGCACCTGCCGGACGCCCGCGTGTCCCCCTGGTTCGGGTACGCCCCGCTGGACCCGGCGCATCTTGCTTCCGCTGACGGGATCGTGTTCGTCAGGGACGCGGAGGAGCACTGAGCGCCGGCTGCGCGCCAGGCGGCTCGGCAGTCTCCGACGGACGCGAGCGGCGACGGAGCGTTCGTCCTGGAGCGCGGAGCCGGCGTCATCGATGCTCACTATATGCTCACGAGGGCGGTTCTGGAGCGCTCAAAAGCGCCTCCAACCGTTGATATCTAGCCACTTGTCGATCTAGTACGCACCCGCTTCAGGAAAGCGGGTGCGTACTTTGTGGGATCAGAAGTAGTAGTAGTATTGCCGTACTACGCGTACTACTACGGACGTGAAACTGTGCGCGAAACTGTGGGCCGGAATGACTGATGAATCGGGGAACGACGTGCGCGACAAGGAACGGGTCTTCCAGGCGGCCGAGGCGCTGACGGCGGAGGGCGCTGCGGTCACGGTGACGAACGTGCGCGAGCGCGCAGGCTGCTCCAACGCGGCAGCGACGAAGTATCTGCGGGAGTGGCGGGACAGCAGAGCCGCGGAGAACGAAGCGCGGCAGGCCCTCCCCGAGCTGCCGGCGGCGGTTACCGCGCTGGTGGAGCGTGGCGTCGACGCGCTGTGGGGCGCCGCCGTCGAGGTGGCGCGGTCGGAGCACGAGGCCACGGCCGCCGCACAGGACGAGGCGCTGACCGCCGTCGTCGGCGAGGCGGACGCCCTGGCCGCCCGCGTGGACGAGGCGGACGCGGAGCTCGCGCAGTTCCGCGCTGTTCTGGAGTCGGCGCGCGAGCAGGCACGGTCCGCCGAGGAGGATCGTGCCTCGGTGGAGAAGGAGCGGGCGGACGCCGTGGCGACGTCCGCTCGTCTGGAGGGCGACCTGGCCGCCGTGCGACAGGCGCTCGACGCCGCGCGCGACGAGCTCGCCCAGGAGCGTGCCGCAACGGCTGCGGCCGAACGCGCACGTTCCGACGCGGAGGCGGCGCGGGCGCAGGCGGAGGGTGCCGCCGTCGGCCTGCGGGAGTCGCCGGCCGACGTGCGCGGGGCCCTCGAGGCCGCGCGGACCGACGCCGCTCAGGCGCACCGGGACCAGGCAGCGGCCGAGACGGCCCGTGCCGTCGCCGAGGCGTCGGTCGCCCGGCTGGAGGGCGAGCTGTCCGCGTCGCGTGACGCCCTGGCGTCGGCGCGGGAACAGGCGGCACAGGCGGAGCAGGCCCGCGTGGCAGCGATCGCGGCGACAGCCCAGGCAGAGGGCACGGCAGCCGGGCTGCGGGAGGCGCTGGAGGCTGCGACGGCGCCGACTGTTTCCGCCGAGTAATCGGGCTGGAGGGTCGCGTCAGATCACCCCCTCCGGGTGGCGAGACCTGCGCGGCGGCAGGCCCGAGTGTCAGTGGCTGGTGCTGTGATGGCCTGATGAACCTTCGCGGATTTGCCACCATCAACTACTGGGCCGACGACGTCACCGCAGCAGCGGCCTGGTACACCGAGCTGCTCGGGGTGGAGCCGTACTTCCAGCGCCCCGGACCGGACGGGGCCCTCGCTTACGCCGAGTTCCGGATCGGCGACAACGAGGCGGAGCTCGGCCTCGTCAGTCGGGCCTTCGCGCCGCCCGGCCTGCCCTCCGCACCGGGCGGCGCACTGATGTACTGGCATGTCGACGACCTGGAGGGCATGGTGGCGCGCCTGCTGGAGCTGGGTGCCACCGAGTTCCAGCCGATCACCCCGCGTGGCGACATCGGCTTCGTCACCGCATCCGTGGTGGACCCGTTCGGGAACATCCTCGGGGTCATGTACAACCCGCACTACGTGGAGCAGCACCCGCTCACCAGCTGACCGTCATCGGCGGCCCGTCAGCCGGGCATGGCTGCGAGGCGCGCGAACCCCTCGCGGCCGTGCCCTGCGTCGATCGCCCGCTGCACCTCGGCTCGCGCCGAGCTGAGTACGCCGTTGTCCAGATCGTTCGCGCGGACCACTTCCAGGACATGATCCATGACCGTTGCCGAGGCAGTGATCGATCCGAGGTCGCCCGGATACCGGCCGGCGGAGAGCTGCTCGGCGAGCAGGTCGATCATGGCGGGGAAGAACCCGAGCATCGCCTTGACGTGCGGCGCGACGTCGTGCGGCGCGATGCCCTCCGCGCGGGCAAGGGCGAACATGTGCACCGCACCGCTCATCGAGGTCCAGAGCAGGTCCTGGAGGGACGCGTCCAGCGAAGCGGCGCGGCCGGGGTCATCACCAAGGTAGTAGGCGTTCTCGCCGAAGGCGGCCAGAGTGGGCCGGTATCGCTCGTACACGTCCTGGGGGCCGCTGTAGTAGAGCGCTGCCTCGGGGGTGCCGATGGTCTCCGGCATCGACACGATCACGCCGTCGAGGTAGTCGACGGCGTGATCGTGCGCCCAGTCGGCCAGCTCGCGAGCCTGGCGGGGCGTGCCGCCGCTGAGGTTGACCAGGGTGCGGCCCTTGAGCGCGTCGGCGTCGAGCACCTCCCGGACGACCGCATAGTTCCGCAGGCATACGACAACGAGGGGGCTGGCCGCGATCGCCTCCGCCGCGGTGCCTGCAATGGTGGCGGCCAGGTCGTCCCCCTTCCCCGGGGTCCGGTTCCAGACGGTCGTGGAGTGGCGGGCGGCGGTCAGCGCGGCGGTCAGGGCATGCCCCATCGGGCCGAGCCCGAGGACTGTCAGGGTGGTCATGCTGGTTAGGCTAGACATTGACGTCAGCGTCAAGGTCAAGGGCCGTCGAGCTGGGGAGCGGGAATGCGGATCGGACAGCTGGCGCGGCGGACCGGCACCAGCCAACGGGCACTGCGCTACTACGAGGCACAGGGTCTGCTCGCCCCGACGCGGCAGGCGAGCGGCTACCGCGTGTACGGCGACGACGACGTCGCACTGGTACACCGGATCCGGACGCTGCTCGCGGCGGGGCTGACCACCGCCCAGATCCGGGACGTGCTGCCGTGCCTCGTCGACGTGGAGGGTCTCCTGACACCCGACTGCCCGGAGCTCGTCGACGGGTTGGTGCAGGAGCGCAACGAGATCGACCGGGCCATCGCACAGCTCAGGGCGACGCGCTCGAACCTCGACAGGATCATCGGCGGCGAACGGCGAGCAGGCTGACCTTCAGCAGCGGGCGTGCTCTCCCGCTAGGTTGCCCGGGTGACTTCCGCACCCTCGACCTCCGTGCCAGAGATCATCAACTCCCTGCTCGACCTGACCGCCTGGGCAGTGTTCGACGTCGACGCCTTCCCGGCGGCCATCGAGTTCCTCGTCGAGATCCTCGGACGCTGACCTTCGGGGGCTGACGACGGTCCTGCGGACCGGCACACCGCTCGTGCTCGGCGCCGAGCCGTCGCAGGTCCGTCCCGGCCGTCCCGGACGCCCTAGGCTTGCTGCGTGACCAGCGAGGAGCGCCGTCTGCGGCTGTCGATCGACGACCAGATCGAGAACCGGTACCTCGAGGTGCCGTTCGAGATCCCGGCGGGCCGCACCGGGAACGCACTGGAGGTCACCCTCGCGTACGACCGGGACGCCGCGGTGATCGACCTGGGCTGCCGCGACCCGGAACGCTGGCGCGGGTGGTCGGGCGGCGCCCGGTCCCGCTTCGTGATCAGGCCGACCGCCGCGACTCCCGGGTACGAGCCCGGCGAGCTGGTTCCCGGCCGGTGGGCGGTGGTCCTCGGCCTGCACGGGCTGCCGGCCGAGCCCGTCGACGTCACCGTCACGATCGCCACGGGGGTCGACGCCGGTGTGGTCGAGGACGAGCCGCCCGCCCCGCCTCCGCCGTCGGGCAGCGGTGCGGCGTCCAGAGCAGGGACCAGCCGCACCCGCCTCGGGCGGGACCTGCCGGCGCCGGACGGCCTGACCTGGTTCGCGGGCGACCTGCACGCGCACACCACGCACTCGGACGGGACGCTGAGCATCGCCCAGCTCACGGCGGCCGCAGCGGGCCGAGGCCTGGACTTCCTCGCCGTGACCGACCACAACACCGTCTCCCACCACGCGCACCTGCCGGGAGTGGGCGCCGCGTACGACGTATGCCTCCTGCCGGGGCAGGAGGTCACGACGCACGCGGGTCACGCGAACGCGTTCGGCGACATCGGCTGGGTGGACTTCCGGCGTCCGGCGACGCGGTGGCTGTCCGACGTCGAGGAGCGCGGCGGCCTGCTGTCCGTGAACCATCCCGTACAGGACGACTGCGGGTGGCTCCAACCCGTGCGGACCGGATTCCTCGAGCTGTGGCACATCTCGTGGTTCCTCGACCTGACGGCGACGGGTCCATGGGCCTACCTGCGGGCGGCGGCCGGGGCGCCCGGCAGCGCAGGGCAGCCGGTCCTGCTGGGCGGCAGCGACTTCCACACACCCGACCAGGGTTTTCCGCCCGGCACACCCACCACATGGGTCGCCGCCGAGGACCGCACGCCGGAGGCGATCCTGGATGCCGTCCGGCACGGGCGGACCGCCATCAGCCGCTTCCCCGGGCCGGGCGAGCCCGTACTGGTGCGGGTGGGCGGCGATCTGGTGGCCGTCGACGCGGACGGCACGGTGCTGGTGGACGTGACGGGTCGACGTCGTCGGGTGCGCGGCGACCGGGTGGTCCTCCCTGCGCCGTCCGAGCCCGGCCCCTACCGGCTGGAGGCCCCCGACCGCACGCTCCTGGCGATCAGCGCGTGACCGGCTCCGGCCCGTACGGAGAACCCGTCTCCTCCGGCCCCGCCTCCGGCGAGCCGGTCTCCTGCGGAGCGGCCGGCAGCCTGATGAACCGCGACACCGTCGTACCGATCACGAGCAGCGCGAACGGGTAGAGGGACAGGTAGACGCGGAACGCCTGCCCCGGGTCGGGCCCGGGGTCGGTGCCGGAGCGATAGCCGAACCACAGCGCCAGCGATGCCAGCGCCCCGGCCGTCACCAGGCCGTTGAGCCGGCCCAGCACCCCGAACGACGCCAGGAAGAGGCCGCTGCGGTGCGTGCCGTGGCGGGCGGCGTCCGCGTCGAGCACCCGGGCGATCACCAGGTCGTTGGTCGCGAGCACCCCCGAGTAGCCGACGGCGACCGTCAGCCCGGCCAGGATCCCCGTGAGCAGGTCGTTCGCGAAGTACATGGGCACGAACCCGACGGCCGCCACCGGCAGCGCGAGCCGCCACGTCCACGCGGCACCCTTGCGCCGCACGACGGCGGCCCACACGCTCAGCATCCCGATCGCCACGACGATCACGACCAGCTGCAGGATGCTCGCGTCCAGGGCCGAACCCTGCAGCGTGTGGTGCACGTACAGCTGCAGGCCGCCGAGGACCAGTGCCATCGCGGAGCCGTAGCAGGCGTTCACGATCCCGACCGTCCAGAAGTGCGACGTCGACAGGATCTGCCGGACGGACCGGAAGAACAGCGGCTTCGGCTCCGCGTCGAGGGCGGGGTCCTCCCGCACACCGAACGCCGTCCACAGGATCACGGCCGCCGCCACCACCGCGAAGATCACCGCGAGGCGCCCGTAGCCGACCGTCGAGCCCTCGGTGCCCAGCACGTTGCGCGCCAGGACGGGCGTCAGCGCCAGCGCGATCACCAGGGCGATGAGCTGAGCGCCCTGCCGCACCGCGTTCGCCGTCGCCCGCCGCCGCTCGTGCGTGAACAGCTCGGGCAGCAGCGCGCCATAGCTCGCGTTGATCAGGGAGTCGGCCATCTCGGTGGTGATCGCGAACACCGCGAACCACACGGCGAGCCCCACCGCGGAGTCGGCCACCGGCCCCGGGACGGAGAACAGCGCGACGGTCGTGACCGCCAGCACCAGCGCGCCGGTCACCAGGTACGGCCGGCGCCGCCCCCACCGCGACCGCGTCCGGTCCGACAGGTGCCCGAACAGCGGGTTGTCCAGGGCGTCGAGCACCCCGTAGACGGCGTACACGGCCGCGTAGACGACGGCGTCCAGGCCGAGCAGCTCCACGTACACGTAGAGCATCGAGCCCTTGACGAGGTTGATCGGCAGCGAGGTGCCGAACATGCCGATGCCGTAGCGCATCGGCGACGTCCCCGCAGGCTCGGCGTCCACGTCGGCGAGCCTACTCACCACCGCGCGACCAGGTCGATGCCCTGCCGCTCGATCTCCCGGATGAAAACCGGATCGCCCAGCAGCCGCAGCTCCCACGTCCGCTTGCGCCACCACCCCGCCGACAGCTCCCGCAGACGTGGCGTGTCCGGAGCGGGATGCAGGAAGATCTCGCTGGTCCCCTCCGGCAGCCGCTCCAGCAGGCGCAGATAGTGGTCGCGCAGCGTCGCGTAGTCGCGGGCCTCCGCGTCGCCACCGCGGTGCGTGGCGATGGCCCGCGGCAGGCGCACCCCCGCGGCGTCGGCCGCCACCACGGCGCTCGCATGCCGCTTCCGCACGGCGGCCGTGGCCAGCAGGGGGTCGTCGTCCCCGTACAGCTCCAGACCGCGGGGCAGGCGGAAGGCCAGGCTGCGCCGCGCGCACACCTCGATCGCCTCGGCGAGGTAGGAGCGGCCCAGCAGCCCGTAGAGCGTCCCTTGGTGGGAGTCGAGGCGGTCGGGCGGGGGCGAGCCGACGGCGGACGTGGCCCGGACCAGGGCGTCGATCTGGTCGGTGACCCGGTGGGCGACGTCGTCGAAGCCGCCCTCTGGCGCGGGCGTCGGAAGCACGACGTGCACACCGGGTGCGACGTCGGGGGCCGCACGGGCGAAGGCGTCCACGGCACGTGCCGCGCCCGGGTTCTCGCGGTCCTCGGGCGGATCCGCCTCGGCGTGCGCGGTGATCACGCCGACCGCCGTCAGGGGCGAGGCGGCCAGCAGGGCGGCGATCTCGCGGTCGGCGTCGGGGTCGGTGCCTGCGTCGTCCGCGGTGAGCACGAGGCTGCGCGTCATGCGTCCAGTCTGGCCCAGCCGGGTCAGTAGCTGCCGATCACGCTCGTGCCGAGAGACTCTCCGGCCTCACCGAGCTCCACCTCGAGGGCCCACGGTGTGGTCACGTGCGGGATGGCCGCGGGGACGCAGGGCAGCATCGCCGTGTGCAGGGTCAGGCTCGTACCCAGCGTGTCGGCGCGCCAGACGCCGGGACCGACGATCTCGAACTCCCCCGCCCCGGTGCGGTGCAGCACGACCACGTACTCGTGGCCGTCCCGCAGGACGGCGGCCATCCCGGCTCCGGGCGGTGCCTCCGTCGACCCGACCTGGGTGACGGCGAGGTGGGCATTCTTCGAGACCACGCCCAGCAGCACCTTGCGCAGCTTCAGCTCGGTGCGGGTGTAGGGCACCCTGTCGACGACGTCGACCGCCGAGTCGCCTGCCTGCACGACGGCCACGACGTCGGCGTCCGAGACGAGCTGCTCGATCGTCTCGTAGTCCTCGGGTGCGGTGAAGCTCGCGGCTGCCTGGTCGCTCACGCAGCCGCCGAGAAGCCCGATCACGCTGGTCACGCTGATCACGCCGAGGGTCGCCATCGTCTGCCGTCGCATCGCTGGTGCTGCCCTCCCTCGTCCTGTGGCGGTCAGGTGCCTCGTTCGGCGCCTCTCGTTGGAGAGAGGGACGGGACGCGGCGCCTGGTGCACTCGGTTCACGAGCCCGTGCCGCGCGCTCGTTCGTGCAACGAATAGTGCTCCGCCGTACGAACACAGAACAAGGGCCTATGGGGGCGAACAACGACTATGGAGCCAGGGAGATTGCCGCGATGCGAAAACCCGGCGGGCATGCCGAGGACCAGCCCGATCCGGTGGGCGGAGCCCGGTCAGGCGGCGTGCGCCCTGCCGATCGCGCGGACGAGGCCCGACGTCGAGATCGAGCCCTTGCGGTAGCGCTCCACCGCGGCGACGAGCGCCTCGCTGACGTCGCGCGGCACGTGCGACGACCGGGTGACGGGGTACCAAATCTCGCGTTCGAAGACGGCGGTGCGCCGTGCGGGCCCGCGGAACAGGCGCCCGGCGAGCGCTGGGGGCGCAGGGACCGGACCTGCGGCCGGAAGTGCCGGAGGTCCGGGCGGGGCGGGGACGGGAGCCGGTGGGCCAGGTACCGGTGCCGGGGGTGCCGGCACCTGCGCGACCTGCGGCGCATCCGCTACGGGGTGGTCCGCGAGGCGCGACGCACGGTAGCGGGCGCCCGGGTTCCAGCGGAGCGTGGGTACTGCCGGCTTGGTGGGCTTCACACCGCTGGTCTCCCGGCGGGGTGCGGAAGCGTCGGCCGGCTCGGCGGTGTCCGTAGCCGTGTCGGTGGTGGAGCCGGCAGCCGCCTGCTCCGCGTGGGCCTTGCGCAGCGCCGCCACTATCCGGGCGACGCGTCCGGTGTCGGCCTCCAGGTAGGGGGCGTGCGGTCCCTGAGGGCTGTCGGCGCTCGAACCGTCCGAGACCTGATTCTCCGTACCGTCCGCCATGACAGCTCCCTCACCCATCGTCCCGGCCACGACCAGCGGCGACCGCTGTCCCATATGTTCCCCGCCCGGCCCGGGGCATGCAAGCCCCGGGCGTGACTCTCCGACCAGGGCTTCTACCGGGTCGCTTCCTAGTTGCTGCCTCGTTCGCCGCCCAGCATGTCCAGGAAGCTCGGGGTGCTCGCGAACGGGTCGGCGGGCTTGGCGTGCTCGCCGCGGGAGAACACGAGGGTCGCGAGGGATCGACCGGCCCGCTCGATGCGCTGCGGCAGGGAGCTGCCCCCGTCGTCGTGCCCGGTGCCCGCGGCCTGCGCCCAGTCGTCGGTGGCCGCGAAGACCGACGTCGTGACGACGTCGGCCCGCAGGTAGGTGAACAGGGGCCGCAGCGAGTACTCGAGCGCGAGCGAGTGGCGTGGTGTGCCGCCCGTCGCGCCGAGCAGCACGGGCATGCCCGTCAGGGCTTCCTTGTCGAGGATGTCGACGAACGACTTGAACAGCCCCGAGTAGGTGGTGGTGAACAGCGGGGTGACGGCGATGACGGCGTCGGCCTGCGTGATCGTCTCGATGGCGCGGGCGAGGTCGCCCGTGGGGAAGCCGGTGAGCATCGCGTCGACGATCGCGTGGCCGTGGTCGCGCAGCTCGACGACCTCGACGCTCACGTCCTGGCCGAGGGCCTCGAGCTCGTGCACCGTGGCGTCGGCGAGGCGGTCCGCCAGCAGGCGCGTGGACGAGGGCTGTCCGAGCCCGGCGTGCACGACGGCGACGGTGCGGTGGTCCCGGTCCTTGGCCCCTACGGTCTCGAAGTCGGTCATGACAGCGCCTCCTCGGCCAGCTTGCCGGTGTACTCGTCCCCGCCGTCACCGACGTGGGTGGCGCCCGCCGCGTTCTTCGCGCGCGCCGCGGCGACCCGCTCGGCGTGCGTGGGCGGGTTCGCCGGCACGTCGGCCGGGCGCTTGGCGTCGGCGATCTTGCGCAGCTCCGGCACGACGTCGGAGGCCAGCAGGTCGATCTGCTCCAGGACCGTCTTGAGCGGCAGGCCCGCGTGGTCGACGAGGAACAGCTGGCGCTGGTAGTAGCCGACGTCGTCGATGAAGGAGCCGTACCGGTCGATGACCTGCTGCGGCGACCCGACGGTCAGCGGGGTGTCCCGCGTGAAGTCCTCCATGGACGGGCCGTGGCCGTAGACGGGCGCGTTGTCGAAGTAGGGCCGGAACTCGTCCCAGGCCGCCTGGCTGTTCTTGCGCAGGAAGGCCTGCCCGCCGAGGCCCACGATCGCCTGGTCGGCGCGGCCGTGGCCGTAGTGCTCGAACCGCTGGCGGTAGAACTGGACCATCTGCTTGGTGTGGCTCATGGGCCAGAAGATGTTGTTGTGCAGGAAACCGTCGCCGTAGTAGGCGGCCTGCTCGGCGATCTCGGGGCTGCGGATCGAGCCGTGCCACACGAAGGGCGGCACGCCGTCCAGCGGCCGCGGCGTGGCGGTGAAGCCCTGCAGCGGGGTGCGGAACTTGCCCTCCCAGTCCACGACGTCCTCGGTCCACAGACGCCGCACGAGCGCGTAGTTCTCGATGGCGAGCGGGATGCCCTGGCGGATGTCCTGCCCGAACCACGGGTACACGGGGCCGGTGTTGCCGCGGCCCATCATGAGGTCCATGCGGCCGTCCGAGATGACCTGGAGCATCGCGTACTCCTCGGCGATGCGCACCGGGTCGTTGGTCGTGATGAGGGTCGTCGCGGTGGACAGGGTGATGTTCTTGGTGACGCCGGCCAGGTAGCCGAGCATCGTCGTCGGGCTGGAGGCCACGAACGGCGGGTTGTGGTGCTCACCCGTGGCGAAGACGTCCAGGCCCGCCTCGTCGGCGTGCTTGGCGATGGTGAGCATCGCCCGGACACGCTCGGTGTCGTCCGGGGTGTGCCCCGTGGTCGGGTCCGTCGTCACGTCGCTGACACTGAAGATCCCGAACTGCATGATGCCGCGCTCCCAAGGTCGTGTGCTGCTGGTCATGTGCTGCTGAGCTGCTGCTCTTCCAGATGTCCATGCAGATGCATGCACGTCGGCCTCAACCGGCTGCTAGGGTCGATTGTTCCCACGGAGCCTGCTCCCACCGGCCGGGGCGCACGTGAGATCGGGCACATCAGCGCCCAGTTTGCCCGGAGTGCGCTTGCGTGCGCACATCCGACGCGTAGCCTGATCAGACGGCTGGAAAATAGACGGCCGAAGAACTTGAGCAATCACGGCCGGAACATCACAGAGGGTCCCCGCGTTGGCACTACGGACCTTTTTCCGCCACCAATCCCGACAACCCTCTGGAGGACATCGTGCCCGACCGGTCCCTGCGCGGTATGAGCATCGGTAGTAAGAGCATGGAGTCCGACGAGGGCGTGGACTTCGCCCCTCGGTTCCAGGCCTACTACGACTGCCCCAATGGCCACACCATCATCCTGCCCTTCGCCACTGACGCGGACGTACCCCCGATCTGGGAGTGCCGCTGCGGCGAGGAAGCCCTCCTGCGCGACGCCGAGAAGCCGGAGCCCAAGGCGACGAAGCCCCAGCGCACCCACTGGGACATGCTCCTGGAGCGCCGCACGGTGAAGGAGCTCGAAGACCTGCTCGACGAGCGCCTCGAGCTGCTGCGCGCCGGCAAGCTCCGCCGCTCCGCCTGAGAGCAGCCTTTGAGAGCAGTACCTGAAA
This sequence comes from Promicromonospora sp. NPDC050249, assembly GCF_040656015.1. Classification (NCBI taxonomy): domain Bacteria; kingdom Bacillati; phylum Actinomycetota; class Actinomycetes; order Micrococcales; family Promicromonosporaceae; genus Promicromonospora; species Promicromonospora sp. NPDC050249. Next base: position 101,456 of record NZ_JBFAKY010000023.1, read on the forward strand.
GCAGCTGAACGACCGTCGGGGGGGGGGCGCCGCGGAGCGCGACGCGCGGCCGGGGTCGGCCCAACAACACGCAAACCCCACGAACACGCACCCCACAC
>NZ_JBFAKY010000024.1:0-100240 GCF_040656015.1 Promicromonospora sp. NPDC050249
GCCCGGCCGCTGTGCAGCTGGTAGAGCGTGTGCATGTACTGCGCGACCTCGGTCCCGGCCGCCATCCGGTAGGTGTTGTCCCACGTGGTGCCGCCACTGCCGGTGTGGCCCCGGGCCCAGCCCGACGAGTAGAGGCCGGGTGTGGTCCACGCCTTGGACTCGGTGTTGTTGGCGGGATCGTCCTGAGCAGTCGCCCCCGTCGGGGAGGTGTAGGTCGGCGCACTGGAGGTGAGCTGGACCGAGCCCGCGGCGTCGGTCACCACCCGGATCCAGATCGATCCGCTGGCCAGGGCGACCTCGTCGGTCGGCAGCCGGTTGCCGGCCGAGTCCAGCGTCGGCGGGTTCGTCGGCTCGTAGTCGATCCCGGTCAGGGTGAGCCGGAAGGTGTTGGCGCCGGTCTGGACGACCTCACAGCTGTCCACGAACGAGGTCAGCCGGTCCGCGGGGTGATCACCACCGGACCACGGGTGGCCGTCGGCCGCCCCTGCTGTGAACGGCGCGCACTGCTGAGGCGCGATCTCGATCGCGCTCCCCTGCGCCGAGGCGATCGTCAGGTCGTAGGTGACCGTCTGCGGACCCGGCTCGCTGCGCTTGGCCTTGCTCAGGGTCCACTGGAGGTCCATCTCGAAGTACCCGCCGCCATAGAGAAAGTGCGACGTACCCGTACCCCAGCGGATGTCCATGCCGAACGGGTTCTCGATGTCGATCGGGCTCAGGTCGGCGGTCAGCCCCGCGATAGTGCCCGACGCCGAGAGCTGGCTCCCGGTCGGCCCGTGCACCTCGATCGGTGTCTGGATCACGACGGCGGTGCCCTGGTCCTTGGTGCCGAGGTTACAGGTGAGGGTCGCGCCGTCCTCGGAGATCGCCGAGACCGGGTCGACGCCGTCGGCGAGGCACGCGTCCGGCAGCTCGCCGAAGACGCCGTTCTCCAGCGTGACGCTGAACGTCACATTGTCCACCGGGTCGTTCGACGGCGCCGCGGCATCGTCATTGATGTTTACTCGCCAGACGCCGGTGACGACGTCGCCGGATGACGCGACGGCCGGTGTGTCGGCCTCCCACTCTCCGGTGATCTCATAGACGGTATCGGCGAAAGCCGGCGGCGCCGCCGCGGCCAGGAGCCCCATGGCGGACGTCGCGACCGCGAGCGTCCCCGCGATGATGCGGCGCGCTCCCCCGGTTCTCGGACTTCCGTGTCCGTGTCGGGCCGAGGCGCCGCGCCGTGGCCGCCTGCCACCGGCGCCGTTTACGCCTGTTCTGTCCCAGAATCCGGTTCGCATGATGTCCCCTTCTGCTGCGTGCACACAGATGCGCATGTATGTCGACTAGAACCGGTTTCGTTTCAACGGTGCTGGCTGGAGCGAGAAAATTCATCAACCGCTTCATCATTTTTGGCCACTTTTCACCCGCTCCGAATGTTTGCGCTAACGCGAAATTCGGCTTCCAGAGGCACGATCAGGGGGTGACGTCACTCGACGACCGGCGAACCCTTAGCGGTAAGGAGATCCGGCAGGTCCTCCTGGCAGGAGACCTAGACGCCCTTGAGTCCCTGTTCGACCAGTTGTGGTACGACCTGCCGGACCGTTTCGCTCCCGAGATCATCAGTGCGACAAGCAGCCTCAGCCCTCATGAGTTCGACCGGCGACCGCGCCTGCTGCACGTGACCCTGCTCGCTCACGGTCAGCAGCACTTCGCCGCGGGTGACACCGAGCTGCGCAAAGTGGTCCACTACTTCGGCACCTATGGTCGTCGCTTTGCCAGTCGACTCTCCGCGTACCGAGACTCCAGCGACCTTCTGTCCGGAGGGACGCTCGCGGTCATCTCCGCCCGGCTGCGTGGCGCCTATGACGACTCGGAACGGCTGGGGTCCTGGGTCGACCAGCAGCTCGCGCTACGGGTCGGCAACCACATGCTGCCGTGGGGCAGTACGAGCACCGCGGCGCGGCCTGGTTGGCTATCGGGCCAGCGCGGCATCACCGCGACACTTGCCGGAAACTTCGACAGCGCTGTCAACCATTTCACGCGTGCTCATGCCGAGGCTGGCCTGGCTCCGACCGAGCACTACGCGGGAGCCAACGCGGTGGCGAACCTGGCGATGCTCGCTGCGTTCCAAGGCCACCTCGACATCGCCCGCAGCTGGCTCCAGACGCTAGACGAGATGGGCGACTTACCCGACTGGATTGAGCACTTGACCATCGTCGGCGCAAAGATCGCTCGGGCGCTGATCGCCATCGAAGAGGGAGACGCCGAAAGAGCGTCGTACCACCTGGTCACAGTGGGCCCCGCCACGCAGGCCATCGAGCTGTGGCCGTTCGCGGCCTTCGCACAAGCCAGCCATGACGCCTACTTTGGTGACCCCCACCAGGGTCTGCAACGATTGCAGGAGGCGCGCTTCACCCACAGCGCACACACGCCGACGGGCGTTGGGACGGCCGCCGGCCGGCTCACCCTCCTCGCCGAGGCCAAGCTCCTCCTACGGGCTCAAACCGGCCACCGCATTCTCGCTCTCGCACGCGAGAACCCTGACGAGAACCCCCTTGAGGTCCAGGTTGCGTGGGTTCACCTGCTCGCCGGACACCACCAGGAGGCCATCCGTGTCGCGGCAAAGGCACTGAACCGGGCCTGTCTCTCGGGCCCTGACACGGTAAGCGTTCATCTCGTCCTGGCGATCGCGCACCTGCGCGAGAACAACCGTGACCGGGCCGCGCAAGCCTTCGAGACTGCCGTCCGGCTGCAATCGAGCCCGGCACTCATCGGGCCTTTCCTCTCAGCGACGAGCGAGGACCTGGAGACGCTGTCACGGCTGGCCGGGGTGCCCAATCCGCTGAGGCTGGCTCGCATCTCCATCCGCCCGAACCCGCCGGGCTCGGGCTCGATCGTCCGGCTGACTCGCCGGGAGCAGGCAGTCCTTGAGGCCCTGGACAGCGGAAGGAGCCCTCAACAGGCCGCCTCCGCCTTCGGCCTCTCCGTCACTACGGTACGCAGCCAGATCCGCAGTCTGTACAAGAAGCTTGGCGTCTCCAAGCGCGCCGCAGCACTCGCCCGGGCGCACGAGCTCGGTCTCCTTAGTGAGTCGCGACAACCGGACCACCGATAGTGCGCCGGGAGTGTGGCCTCCACGTAGCGTCGCTGCGAGCGGGCGCGTCCGAGACCCCCAGGTGATGACACCCGTTCAGGTCGCCGTCATCGTTGAGCGGGGCTACCAGCCGCGACTGGTCTCGTAGTCGCGTTGCCGATCTGCCTGGTGTCGCCGGGCGCGTTCCTCGGCCTGACGGCGCAGGTACTCGCTTCGGTTTCGGGCCTCGGCGAGGACGACTGGCACGCGTTCCATGCGCCGCGGGCCACGCGGGGCTGTCGGGGTGCTTGGGCCGGACTCGGCCGGGGTGATGGTCTGCAAGGCTCGGGTTGCCACCATGTACGCCTCCCCGCGTTCACCCTGAACATCGGGCCCGAGTGGGTCGTTGGTGTCGGTGATCTGGTAGCGGTCGCGGTAGGCCAGCACCTGTCGTAGCGCCATCGTCCATGCTTCCCGTTCGGCGCCTGGTGAGGGTGGGGGTGTGATGTTCTCCATCCACAGGTCGGGTTCGAGGAGCGCTTGATCGACCAATCGGTCCAGGCGTGTGGAGATGAGGTCGGCCTGCCGGGTGAGCCAGGCTTGAACGTGCGGATCGCTCTGCGCCCGTTCCTGGCTATTGGCTGCGCCGCTCACCTCAGACGCAGTGTCGACCATCCGCTGGGGCTTGGTGTTCGTCTGGTTCAGGAGGCGGTCGGCGTAGTGCTCGACCATGACCCGGCGCACGTAACCGGTGGCGAGCCGCTCCCGAGAAGTCGGGTCCGTCACGCCCACGATCTGGGCGACGTGCTCGACCAGGGCAGGCCACTGCGCGGGTTCGATACGGCCGTGGAGGTGGTCGACCAGAGCGCGCAGGAGCGGGATCTGCCGTCCGAAGTGATCCAGGTCCCGGATCAATTGCAGGTTAGGTTCCATCGCGAACCACGACAGCGGGATGGTGTCGGCGAGTGCTGTTGCCAGAGTGTCCGGGGTGTTGATGGCGGCTTGTGCGGGGTCGGTGCCGGTCGGTAGGTCCAGTGCCTTGACCTGGGTGGCTTCGTCGGGGGTGAGCATGTCCCACACTCGCGCTGCGGCGGTGCGGCCGGCGGTGTCCGGGTCCAGTGCGACGATCAGATCCGTCAGGTCGCGCCCGGTCGCGTCGCGCAGGGCTTGGAAGTGCGCCCTGGTGATGCCGGTGCCGCACGCGGCCACGGGCACGATCTCGATACCCGTCCGCTCAGCCAGATCAGCAGCGGCGAGCTGGAGGGCGGCATGGTCGGTGGGGCCCTCGACCAGGACCGGGTGCGCCCCGGCGGCGAGGCGCGTGATGGCGGCGGGGTCGAGGCCGAGCAGCAGCTCGCTCTTGCGGTACGCGGCCGTCTCGGGAGAGTTCAGATACTTCGGGGTGCGATGGTCCGTCTCGGCAGGGTTGATGCGTGCGGTGACGCCGACGATCACCCCGGCCTGGTCACGGACGGGGAAGATGATCCGGTTCCGGAACTGGTCGATCAGCCGCCCGTTCCTGGTCCGGGTCGTCACTCCGGCGTCGATGAGCTGGTCGGCGGTATAGCCCAGTGCCTGCAAGTGTTCGCTGAGTCCGGTCCAGGACGCGGGAGCAACACCCCACTCGGCATCGGCCAGACCCCGCCCGGCCATGTACCGGGCAGCCCACGACTGGGTGGCGCGTTGCCCGCTCCACCAGACCCACGCGTGCCCCGTGATCTCGACGACCAGTGACCGGACGGCCGGGTCGACGGGCGTAGGCGGTTCGGCAGGTCGCGTGGACGCGAGTTCGCCGGCCTTGATCGAGGGGACGCTCAGTGGCTGCGTGCGGGACCATGCCATGTTGTCGGAGGTGTCGGGCGACGTGGTGATCCAGGCCGGCAGTCCCCGCCCATCGTCGTGGGGTCGGGGTAGGCCGATACGGTGGTGGAGGACCTTCGCGATAGACCGGGCACCCTGGAAGCCGCCCTCGACCGCCCGTCGCACCACGATCGCGGCATCGGTGCCAGCTGCTTCGTGTTGCGACAGTCGCTTGGCCAGCGCAGGCCATGTCTCGTCCGCTAGGACCAGGTCGGCTACCTGCTCGGGCAGGACCGACCGCACGGCCTCGGCCAGGCGCCCACTACGGTCCGGCTCGAGGAACGCCAGGTACGCGTCCTCGTACTCCGGGACCAGGCGCGCCAGGGAGTGGGCGTGATCCCACTCGTCCTCGATCACCCGGGACGCGGACTTCTCCTCGCCGTCACGGTCCAGCACGCCCTTGAGAGCGTTCAACACGGCCCGCTCCATGTCCGGCTGCCGGTGCGGGTCGAGGTCCAGGACGTCGTCGGTCTCCACATACACGCGGTTGGAGGCGGCGCCCCTAGTGATGGCGGTGTAGAGCTCGTTGCGGGTCATCCCGACCCCGACCATCGCGTGGCTGGTATCCACGGTCATGCCCTGCACCCGGTGGATAGTCGCCGCGTATCCGAGCTCGACGTGCGCGGCGACGTAGTCCGCCGGGAGGATGACGGTGGCCCCGGACTCCAGGTGCCGGGCCTGCAGGGCGCCGTCACCATTACGGGCGATGACGCGCCAGAGGTCGCCGTTCTTGACCCAGTCCCGACCCCAGTCGATGGTCCCGTCGTCGTGCTCGGCACGCAGGTGACGGTTGTTCAACCGAGTCACGATCACGTCCCCGACCCCAGCACGGGTCTCGTCGTGCAGCGTGATGCCGTCTTCCTCGACCTCGCCGCGGGCGACGCGGTGCAGTCGGGCTCTGGCAGAGAGTTCGGTGACCAGGGTGTTGGTCGCCGCGATCATGATCGTCTTGTGGCCCTGGTCAGAGTCGGTCTGCCAGTTCGCGAACATCTCCTCCGCCATCGCAGCCGCGCTGCCGCCCTGAGCGCGGCGCTCTGTAACGTAGAAGTCCAGGCCCCGGTGGTCCCCATCCCGGATCTGAAGGGAGGCATCGGCCTCACCGGTGGTGTGGAACCGGTGGATCTGCGTCAGCTCGACCGCACCGGCCTGCTCGGCGATCAGCCGCAGGGCTCCACCTGCGGCCACCGCGCCGAGCTGCGCGGGATCCCCGAGCAACCGGACACTGCCACCGGCCTGCGCGGTGATGGCCAGGGCGTCGGCGAGGGCGAGGGTGCCGGCCAGGCTTGCCTCGTCCACCAGGACCACCGTCCCCGGCTCCACCGTGAGGCGCTCCCGCAGGCGTTCCGCGCCAGCGCCGTGGTTGGCCAGGAGGAACATGTCCAAGGTCTCCGCGGCGATCCCCTCGCCGAGGTCCGCGCCGAGGACTTCCGCGGCTGCGGCCGACGGGGCGAGGGCGATGAGCTTGCCCCCGGCGTCCTGGACTGCGTCCGCGAAGGCGCGCATCGCGGTGGTCTTCCCAGTCCCCGCCGGGCCGATCCCTGCCGCCAGGACGGTGCTTGCCGCGAAGTGCGCCACCAGGTCCCGCTGCCCCCGGTTCAGCACCCGGCCCTTGTCTACCCGGACCTGCTCGATCGCACGCTCGACCACGCCCGGGTCGACGATCAGGCCACCCAGGGTGCGGGCGCCGGTCAGGAGCTGGTCTTCGGCTTCCAGGACGGCCAGGGAGGTATACCGGGTTGAGCCGTGCACGAAGTAGACGCTCTCGCCGTCCTTGCGGCGCATCGCGTCCGGCGGCTCGTTCAGATCTGGCGGCGTGATCTGCAGACTGGCTGCGACTGCGTGCCCGGCGATTGCCGCTGCCAACGCGAGCAGGTCGGTACCGGTCGGGGCGTGCTCCCTAGCGAGGCGAGTGGCTTCAGCCTGTAGGTGGTAGGTCGTCCACGTCGCCCGCCTGCCCGCCACGTTCGTCAGGCAAGCGTCCACCAGGTCACCCTGGGCCAGCACCTGCGCGGCCAGGTCCGCAAGGGCGGTCTGGCGGCCGGTTGGTGTGCGCCACCGCAACTGCCGGAAGACCTGCGCGCTCGGCCATACCGCCGCGAGCCGCTCCACCGCTCCAGTGACGTCCTGCGGCGTCCAACGAGTGGTCCCTCGCCCGGCGAGGTCCTGGGCGACGGCGGGCCACAGATCCTTGAACTCGTCGACCACGACCTGCCCCGTGCCCGGACGGGGGTTGAGCGCACCCGCGAGCATCCGCGCCACCCCTTCCGGGCCGCCCAAGACCACGGCTGCCATCTGGGCCCACTGCGGGAGCCTCTGACGTAACCCGATGGGAGCGCCCTTGCCCTGCCGGGTGTCCAGGTTGGCCTGCTGCGCCAACCCGTCCGCAGCCTTCGTGCCCGGCTCGTGCCCGAACTTGGCGCGGTAGGCGGCCCGGAGGCTCTCGTAGGACTCCTGGATCGCCGCACGCCGGCGGGAGAACGCATCCCGCAGCGTCTTCGGGATGCCGACGATCTCACGGACACCTTGCTTGCCCCGGCCCCGGGACTCAGTGCAGAACGCGACGCCAAGACGCTCGACCAGGAGCTGCTCGATCCGGGTGTTGTACCGCTCCGACGCCGCAACCTTCAGCGCCAGCAGCACCCGACCGTCCAGGGCACGCCAGATCCCGTCCACGCCGAGGACCTTGGTGGAGACCGCGACATGGGTGTGCAGGTTCGGGTCCCCGGCGCGGGAGTCCAGGTGGTCGAATGCCACCGCCGTCAGACCGTGGGTGTCAATCTGGCGCACACCACCGGCACCGCCGCGGGTGAGCGCTCCTTCGGTCTCGATCCACGCCAGCGTGTCGCGCCAGGCCTGGGTGTGCGCCTTCGTTATCGCCTCCCGTGTGGCCGCGTCTCCCAAGCCCCACAACACGCTGATCGACTTGGCCGGCGTGAACACGAGGTCATACCCGGCCACCGCCTTGCGGGGCTGCTGGCCGCGCTTGGCCAACCACGTGGCGACGTCCTGGTCCGAGACCTCGCCCGAGGCTCCCTTGTCGGTGTGCTCCTGCTGAGCGAGAGCGCGGGCGACGTTCCAGCGGATCAGGTCACGCTCGATCCCCGCCTCCGGCGGACGATCGTTCTCGGCAGCGAACACAGCGAACGCAGCTTCCAACGCCTGCTTGTAGCCGTCGTCGGCCTTGGCCTTGAACTCCGGGAATGCTCGCCCCAGGCGGCCAGTGCGCTCCGCGTCCTTCTTGGTCAAGCCGCGGGCCAGCGCCTCGACCTCGAGCCGGTCCGCGTCCGGGTGCCGACCCTGCCCGAACAACGACTTCATCTGCTTCTCGAGCACCAGGCCCGAGACCCCGAGCTGCTCCAGCCCCGTGCCGACCCACTGCCCGGGTGGGTTGCCGTGCTGCATGTAATAGTCCGTCAACGACATACCCCGCCCCCGCGGCACGTCCCCGGAGGCGACCTGCTGCGTCAGGTACGTGTACCCGCTGCCGGCGCTGAGCACATGGGCCGTCATCACGTCCCCCACCACCTCCCGGTCACGGCTGGGAGCGGGTCAACTTGGGGCTGGCTCGGGCCGCTCACAGCTTGTGCATTAGGTGTGTTGCCTTCACCAGGGCGGTCCGCGGGACCCGATGTCTGTGTGCTCGACTGCCCTAGCCGCGTAGCCGCGTCAGTCGTGCCGCCGTGTCAGTCGCGTGCTGTGCGTTGTCGCGCGCGTGTCCGCCGTCGCTGCTCGTCGGCTGTGTCCTGCTGTCTGGCCTCAGAGGAGGGGGGCGGGGTGGGTCCCCGAGTCCTCGGCACGTCAAGAGCCACGGACGACATCCCAAGACACGTTGCCGTGCAACGCCGGAAGCCCGGCATTGCTGTAGCACCTTTGACGCATCGAGTTCGTGGGATACCCATCGCCGTGACCGTGCGGCAGGCTGGGACACGCGACATCCGCGGGCCCTGATATGCGGCCTGCACAAACGTCGTCGAGCCCATGGGGAGGCGCGATGGACAACCGGCGCGAGGAGATCGCCCGACGCCGTAAGGTGCGCGGGCTTAGTCAGGAAGCCCTGGCCGCCCAGTTGAACGTTGCACGGACCACGGTGGCGCGGTGGGAATCGGGTGAGGTCGTCCCCCTGCCTTGGGTCCGACCACGACTCGCCGAGGCGCTCGGACTGTCGCTCGTGGAACTGGACATGATCTTCACCCAGGACGCGACGCAACAGGTGGCTTTCGTCGTACCGGCAGCGGAGCCTCTTGGCGTGGTGGGGCTGGATGACGAATCGCTGTGGAGGATCCTGATGGACGAGTCCGATGGGATGGATCGCAAGCAGTTCTTGCGACTGGCGCTAGCGACCGGTGCGGCCTCGACTCTGGGCGCGGTCGAGGCGGCAGCCTCGCCCACTTCGGTGCTCGACCCACGCTCAGTGAAGTCGTACGCCGCGATCACGGCTGTCCAGCGGGACCTGTATTGGACGCTCGACGCACCCGCGATGCTCGACATAGCCCTGGGCCACCTCCGCTTAGGCTCCCGGCTGCTGAACGCATCGAGGCACGGTAGTGAACCGACGACGACGCTGGCTGCTGCCGTCGCCCACACGGCACTGCTGGCTGCACGCGTCGCATTGTTCGACCTCGGCCAGACACGTCTTGCCGAGCGATGCTTCGCTGTAGCCGAATCGGCCTCCGCAGAAGCTCGTGACCCATCGCTTGCTGCTGTGATCGCCGGCCATCACGCTTTCGTCCCCGGGTTCGCCGGCGATCTCACGGCGGCCCGGTGCTACCTGGATCTCGCCATGGCCCATCTGCGCCGCCGGCCTAACGGCCTGATCGAGTCCTGGGTCGGCTGCGTTTCGGCCGAGCTGCACGCCAGGACCGGAGATGGCGCGACGGCGCGTAGCCTCACCGATCGCGCTGAGCAGGCGCTTGCAAGGGCAGCAGATGCCCCCACGTGGTTCGACTTCTACGACGCCAGCCGTCTGGCCGGGTTCGCTGGCAATGCCGCGCTGCTCGCAGGAGAGTCGGCTGTCGCCGTCGGCTGGCTTGAACGAGCCCTCGACGAGCTGGGCGAGAAGGCAGCCAAGCAGCGCACGGTGGTTCTGCTCGACCTTGCAGCAGCGCACCAAGTCCTGGACGCGGACCGAGGTGCGGCCTACGCCGACGAAGCTCTGTCCCTCCTGGAGACGGTGCCGTACAGCGCGGCGGTCGACCGGCTCGATGACGTGACATCTCGCTTCAAGGAGACTCCGCACGGTGCCCGTCTGACCGAGCGCGCCCGTACCCTCCAGGTCGCTTAGGGGCGCTTCTGGCGGGTGTTGTGGCTCGCGACACGGTTCGGCAATTCCGCGAGGGTGTCGAGCTGAAACAGGCACAGCGCCTCACAGTCCTGGCCAAGATGCCTCGCTGCCGTGTCGCCGCGCAAGATGTGACCCCAAGGTCCCCGGCGTAGCACCGCCGTCTGAATGCCAAGCTTCTGTGCTGGCCGGATGTCATTGTCCAGGCGATCCCCCACGTAGAGAATTTCCTCCGGCGCAAGGGCCGCTTCGACAAGAAGCCGTTCGAAGAATGCGACATCCGGCTTCGATGCACCCCAAGAATCTGAGGTGCCGAGCAGATCGCACGGCAGGTCCAGATCACGCAGGATGCCCTCGGCACGTACGGTCTGGTTCCCCGCGATGCCAACCTGCAAACTCTGCTCACGCAGGCGTGCCAGGCACTGGCGTACGTCCGGGTAGAGGTCGTCCTCGCCAAACCACTCCGGCTGCCCAGCGGTGGAGCGCTTCTCGCGCTCCTCGTCGAGGTCGAACCCTGGCCGGAATACCTGGAACGTGTCCCGGTAGTCGCGGCCTTGCGCGATCACGGCACCGAAGACCGCGGAGAACGTCTGCCGAGGGACACCGAGCCAGTCGGCCCACGTCCCGTACTCGCGAGTCTCGTTCACCAGAACCTCGCCGACATCGAACCACACAGCGCGAATCACCAGAGCAGCGTAGCCAGCCCTCGCACGTTACGGCGAAGCCCCACGACCCGATCCCGACGACCGTGTGAACGGTCCCGATCCACGGCCCCCAGCTCCACCGTGCGACGCGGATGCGACAGGGGTGCAGCGGCCATGCTCTGTTCTGGCTACCTGCCTCTGGCTTCGATAGGAGACGACAACCGTTTCCACATCGAGAGGCAATCCCATGACAGAACCGACCGCGGTCCTGGACCGTACCGAGAGTGATCTGGACCGACTGACGGCTGACCTGTTCGACCTGGACGTCCGCACTCTGCAGGTCCCCATGGCCTGTACCAACAACACCAATGACGGGTGCTCGGCGAGCTGTCCCAGCGTGGGTTGCTCGGCTACCTGTAAGTGCAAGTAGGTGGCTGTGGCGATGAAGCGTGAGCGGACCTTCACCCTGTACACAGGGTTCCCGATCCTGGCGCGTCTACCGCTGCTTCCGAACGATCCAGACCGCTGTCAGGTGCGGCCGCTGTCTGGTTCGTTTCTGGAGGCGGTGCGCTTCGCCTCGCGCTCCCTCGCCACGGTCACCGATGACGACCTGGACGCCGACGTGCGGCTCGCCACGACGGTGCATGCCTACGAGCATCGCGCTCGTACGCGGGCTACACCGCGGGGTGCGTTCGCCGGCGTCCAGGTCGTCCAGGTGACGGAAAGCGCCGCGCGCTTCGAGGTCGGGAAGAACCATCGTGCCCGGAGCACGCCTTCAGCTGCGTGGCTCAGCGATGTCGCCGACCGGCTCCTCGACATTCCCGAGGTGCTCGACGCCGTACGGCTGACGTCAAACGACCTCGTCGCCCGTCGCGGTCACCGGTACGAGCACGAATGGGCTACGGGATCCGGGAAGCCCGAGCGGGTGACGCTGCGCGCGACACCAGCTGTCCAGCTGATCCTAGAGACGTGTCGTACACCCGCCCGCCTGGCGCAGGTGAGCACGGCTATCGAGGCTCACTGGCCGAGCGTTCCCGCGGAGATCGTACGTGCGACGGTGCAGAAGCTGGTGCGGACCGGGCTGCTACTGACTGACCTGCTGCCGGACGACGTCGCGCAGGACCCGCTCAAGCACCTGCTGGCACGCGTTCCTGCATCGCACGAAGTCATCAGATCGTTGATCGAACTGCGTGACCTGCTCGCCGAAGCCGACAAGTACCCGCCGGGAACGGACGAGCGCCTCGCCGCGCTGGCGGAAGCTCGCGCGATCTGCGATCGTCTCGCGCGCCACGAGAGCCCGATCACGGTCGACGTCGCGCTCGACGCGGACATTCAGGTCCCGCGCCCGCTCGTCACGGAGGCGGTCGACGCCGCAAGCCTCCTGTGGAGCATTACGCCCTCATCCGAGGTCCTGGGCACCTACCACTCCCGGTTCGTTGACCGGTACGGCATCCGGCGGCGGGTGCCGTTGATGGCGGTCGTAGACCCGGTTGCTGGTCTCGGGGACCCGGACGACGACGCACATCACGATCCGGCCGAGGAACCTGCGCGTGGACAAGCGCTGGCCGGTCTCATCGCCGACGCCGCCGCCCAGAACAGCGCTGCGGTCACGCTTGATGACAAGGCCATCGCGGCACTGCGCGTGGCGGGCGAGCGGATACTTCCGACCAGTGGCGAGCTCTACGCGCGCGTCCTGTCAAAGTCGGCTGGCGACCTCGCGGCTGGCCAGTACCTGCTAGCCGCGTACCTGGGCAGTACCCAGGACGCGGGGTCGACGTTGGGTCGGTTTTCCTCGCTCCTTGACCTCCCCACTCCGGTCGTCGAGCCTGGGGCGCCGCTTCGCGCTGAGGTCGTGGTCCGGCCACGCCTGACGGCGCTGGCTACCGTGGCGTTGCCATCCGGGTTCGCACCGGTACGCATCTGCGTCGGCACCGTCCCCGACCCAGGTGATCTGACCCTGGCCGATCTCGACCTGGCCTCCAACGGACACCACCTCGTGCTGTGGTCCCGGAGCCTGGACCGGGAGATCTCCCCCGCCCTCTTCTCCCGGATCGGCCCCGCGTACATCACGCCGGCCGTCCGGGTCCTCCAAGAACTCGCGAACGCTGGCTCCCACCCGTGGCACACCTGGACGTGGGGACCACTTATTGAGGCCCCGTTCCTGCCCGAGGTGCGTTGGCGGCGCACCATCCTGGCGCCGGCCCGGTGGCGCCTCCCCCGCGCGCTCGTGGCCGCCGTCACCGACAAGTTGTCGTGGGAATCCGAGCTCGCCCAGTGGCGCACGGCGGCAGTTCCCGCCGTGCCGCGGACCGTGATCGCGCAGGACACAGACCAGCGACTCCCCCTCGACCTGGACGACCCTCGCGACCGCGAGCTCCTGCGCCGGTACGTCCGTCGTGGCACGGACGCGGTGACCGCCCCACCAGGCGGAGCCGACGCCGTCCAGGCTGTCGCGGACGGCCCGGACGGACAACACGTCCTCGAGCTCGTGGTCCCGCTCCAAGGCCACCGGCAGCGTGCCGTCGAGGCCACCGATCGACCGACGATCTCGACACCGCCCGTCGTTCACCTGCCGGGTGGGAGATGGCTCTCGCTGACCATCCCTTCGCCGAGAGCACACCATGACGATCTACTCGCACAGATCGCGGACCTCACCGCTACGGTGGGCGGCGACATCGACCGCTGCTTCTGGCTGCGCTACGACAGTCCTGCCCACGGCCCACACCTACGTGTCCGGTTCGCCGGCGAACCCTCAGCCTTGAGCACGGTGGTGCTCCCCGTCGTGTCCGAGCGGTACGCCACCTGGATGGCCCACGGCTTGGTCGGGTCCCTGGTCATCGAGGCGTACGAACCGGAGATCGATCGCTACGGCGGCCCCGATGCGATCGACGCCGCCGAGCGCGTCTTCGACGCCGACAGTGACCTCATTGTGAGTCTCTTGGCGGACGTGCCCGACGAAGAAGCCCGGCTCCTGCTCGCTGCTCTCTCGGCTATCGAGCTCGCCCGCAGACTCGCCGATGACGGGGCCACTGCCGTGGGACGTCCTCGGCTGGACCGCGCCCAACGACGGCGCGTCAACGAGTTACGCGCGGCCGCCCCGGACGATCCAGCGGCTCTGCTGAACTCGGCGTCCCGTGAGCGATGGGATCGACGCACCAGGGCCCTCACTGCCTACCGACTAGTGGTCCCTGAGGTTCGGCGCATCGACTGTGCCTCTTCGGTGATCCACATGCACGCCAACCGCTTGGGCCTTGACCGAGATCAGGAACATGTCGCCCGTGCGCTGGCCGCGGAGCTTCTCGTTCGGCGGCACCGATGAACGCGGAGCAGGCCGCTCTGAACATCGCCGAACGCTTGCTCGACCCGGGGCGGGTAGTGACAACCGCGCCGGCCTACGGAGTCGCGACGCTCGCCGATGGCCTGCCCGGAACAGCACTGCTCCATGCGCGCTTGTCCGCCGTGGACCCAATCTTCGCAAGGGCAGCCAACGCCCACTGGGGCGCCGCCGCAGATCACGCAGCCTCAGCGCCTGCCCAAGGGCCCGGGGTCTACGGAGCGATCGGAGGGCTGTCAGCTTCATTGATCCTCGGTTCGGCGTATCTGCCCGACCCTGAGATCACCGCGACTGCGACGGCGCGGTCGGTCCGCTGGCTCTCCGCTCGCGCCGTCGACATCGCCGCCATCCACGCTGAGGCGGTCAACTTCGCCGGGTCTGGGACGTCGTGGCACATCTACGACACGATCTCCGGCCTGGCCGGGATCGGTCGGGTCCTGCTCGCTGCACTGGTCGACGGCCACGCTTCCGCGGAGCCAGGGCTCGTCGCCGCCCTCACGGCGATGACCACGTTGCTGACCGATCACGGAGAACCCCTGCCTGGGTGGTGGGTTCCGACCGAACGACATCCGGCAGTTGTCACTGCCCGCCTCGACAGCTCCGGCGCGGCTGATACGGGGCTCGCGCACGGTGTCGCCGGCCCTCTCGCGCTCCTTTCGATCGCTCACTCCGCCGGACACACCGTCGCAGGGCAGGAGACCGCGATCCGGGACACCGTCATCTGGCTCGACCGTTGGCGGGTCGACGACCATGGGTGGCCAGACCACGCCACCGGCCGCGAGCTCACCGATGGTGCCACCCCCACTCGCCACGGACGGCGCACCGCATGGTGCTACGGCGCGCCCGGGATCGCTCGCAGCCAGCTGCACGCGGCACGCGCGCTCGACGACGATGCCCTGGCAGAGACAGCCCGTGCAGACCTCGCGTGGCTCGGCGCTCAACACGCGGCGTGGGACGCCGAAGGACCCACCCTCTGCCACGGATACGCCGGAGTCCTGCGCTGCACAACCGGCGTCGATCGTGACATGGCTGAGCACGCGGCATACCAACTCACGCTCTCCCTTGACCGCGAACGGCCATTCCTTGTTGCCCACGTCGAGCACGGGAACAGCCACGACAACCCGGGATTCCTCACTGGTGCGGCAGGCGTGGCACTGACCCTCAGCGAACTCGCCGAGATTTCCGCACGCTCCACCACCACTCCTTGGGACGCCCTGTTGCTCATCGCGTGAGCCTGAGGCCAGCGCGACGTGAAGAAGGCCCCGACGCGCTCGTCGGGGCCTTCTTCATGTCGTGTGTTCAGTGCCGTGCTAAACCTCGACGGACGTCGGGGTGCGGACCGCGGTCACGACGAACACGTGGTCCACCTTCTCGACGACCAACAAGGCCTCGTCCTCGTCTGGAAGTGGTGCCGAGGCGGGCGGGCGCGCCTCGATCGTCACTTCGACGCCGCCCGCTGTCTGCTCCTGCCACGCCTGGACCCGGGTCGTGAGCCGCCGCGTGAGGTCGGCCCCCTCAGGCCCGAACCCGCACGCACCGACCTGCAGCATGGGCATCTCATCCGTGCCGCCGATCTGCCGCGCAGCCATGTATGCCAGCGATTCACCCGAGTAGACACCCCACGCACCCCACGGGTCCTTCGCCCGAGGAATTCGTCCCGCCGCCACAGCCTCCGCGTTGACGAACACCCGGCAGAAGCCGGGCAGCGTCGCGAGCCAGAAGTCCTGCTCCGGCGTCCATGCCCAAGGCGCTACGACGTCCGTCCACTCCACTGCTGGCTCGCCGTCCAATGCGTCCAGCAACGCACGCTCCACCGGCTGCGCGTCGTCGATCCGCAGCGTCAGGTCCGGGCCGGGTCCGAGTGGGACGTTCTTCTCGGGCATGGCACCGATGCCCTTCATCGGGATGAAGCCGTCCTCCTCCACCGACAAGCTCCGCAGCCCAGTCTCGGTGCGTTCGAACGCGACGACCCGGGTGAGTCCGCGCAGACGCAGGGGCAGCACCACACGCCCATCGGGAGCGAGCTGTTCGACCCACGCCTGTGCCACGTCCCATGCCCCAGCTGTCACGAGGATTCGGTCGAACGGAGCGTCCTCAGTCGAGCCCAGAGTGCCGTCGCCGGTGACGACCCGCACCCGGTCCGCACCGTAGGCTGCGAGATGCGTCCGAGCGGCGTCCGCGACGTCGGCGTCGTACTCGATGGTGGTGACCGAACCCGAAGGCCCGACCAGATGGTCCAGGAGCGCGGCGTTGTACCCGGTCCCGGCGCCGACCTCCAGCACCCTCTGCCCTGGTCGGACCTGGGCCTGCTCCAACATCCCCGCAACGGTGCCCGGTGCCGACGCCGAACTCGTCGGAACGCCCTGAGCATCGCGGTGGGTCACCACCGCACCCAGCCCGTACGCCTCCGCGAGTGGTACCTCGGGGACGAACAGGTGCCGGGGCACCGCCGTCATCGCACCGGCCACATCCTCGGCCAGTGGGCGGCCGCGCATCTCCGCCAAACGGTCCAGCATCCTGGACCGCAACGTCACCTCGTCCTCGCGTGTCTCGTCCACGCGTCGAGGCTATGGCCCCGAGCGATGGGCGTCTCGGCCCAGGAGCCACTGCTGTGCAGGTGCTACGAAGATGCGACAACCGATGCCGGGTAGATCAGCCGCCTCCGAGTGGGACGTCGGCGACGGTCTCCCACTCGTACATCTGGTTGTCGCGGTTAAGGCGGATGAGCTGGGCGCCCGTGATCGGGATGATCACTGGCTCGATGTCTCGCAGTGGAGCGACGCGTTCCCGGATCGGACCGGTCGGGACGTCGGAGTTGCTGTAAGCGATAGAGACATGTGGATGGAACTGCGGGTTCTCGGGGACCTCGTCCCAGACGTCGGCGATCGCTGCGCGTATGCCGTCGCGGACGGCAGCCACGGCCGTCCAGGGCCGCACGAGCAGGCCGGTTGCTTCGTCGTCGGCCTCGATCGGGCCGAGCGTCAGGTCGAAGGCCGGGACGGCCGCCAGTCGCTTGGTCGCGGCGCTGGTGATGGCTTGGACGTCGTCGTCCGAGACCTCGTCGGTAAAGCCGAGTCCCTGCATCGTCAGGTGCAGCCACCGTTGCGGGATGAGATCGAGCCCGTCAACGCCGGCCAGCCCGTTGTGGAGGCGACCGACAAGCTGGTGCAGCGGTGCCGAAGCAGGCCCATCAAACGTAAGGTGCCAGGTGTAGAACGAGCGACCGACGGACCAGCCAGGACGCCACCACCAGTGGTTGACCAGCCGTTCCAGCCGGCCGAACTCCTCCCAGCGAGCGGTGAAGCTGTCCAGCTCAGGTGTCGGCATGCACGCCCTCCTCTGTGGTGTATCCGGACATGAGTTCCCGGACGTCGCGAATCGCGGGCAGAGCCTCCCATGACGCCGCAGCGTTGACGAACTCTGCCACGCGCTGCCGCACCGGGAACGATGCGGCGCCAGCGATCCGGTACGCGTCAGTGACCAGGCTCGCGGCACGTTCCACGTCACCGGCGGCCGGTTCCAGGAGTGCTGTGGCGACATCGATTCGTGTCATGGCCTGCGGCCCGGTGAAGCCTTCGGCGTCAAACGTGTCCAGGGCGAGGTTCGCGTACTGCTCGACGCGTGCTGTGTCGCCGAGGGCGAGGTAGGCGGTCGCGGCGTTGCCCGCGGCACGAGGTTCGCAGTAGACGGTCGCGGTCAGGCTCGCGGTCAGTGGGGTTTCGGGATCGGGGTGCTCGGTGCGGACGGCCCAGGCGTACCCGACGGCGTGGTCGACGGCGACCTTGTCGCCCATTCGGGCCAGTGCTCGGGCACGGCCGTTGACCGACAGGCGGACCGCGTGTGGCCCGCGGGGAGAGTGAGCGAGGCCGTCGTCGGCCAGGGCGAGGGCCTCGCGATAGTGGCCCGCGTAGTACTCGACGAGGCTCTGCCCGGCGCGCGCCCAGGCCATCAGGTCAGGGTCTGCGGTGGCCTCGGCGAGGTCGAAGGCCTCCGCCGCATACGCGCGGGCTGAGGGCAGGTGTCCCTGGTCGAGGCTGAGCGCGGCTTGCGCGCCCGACAGGTTCGCCGCGACAGCGAAGAGGCGCGCCGCGGTGGCGGGCCTCTGCGGGGCCCTTAACAACGGGTGGAGGTGGGAGCGCAGGTCGCGCGCTCTGGCTTGGAGGTCGACGGTCGGGATGCGTTCGTCCTGGTCGATGATCCATTCGACGGCAGGCGCCAGGTAGTCGACCTTCGCGGCGCTCACGTCAAGCGAGGCCAACCAGGATCGTCGCTCGGCAACGTCGAGCAGCTCATTGTCGTCGAGGGGGTACGGAGGTTGCGCCGAGGCGGGTGCAGGTACTGGCGTCACAGCGGTGCCGACTTCGGTCCCGAGGTCTGGTGGCGCCAGGAGCGCGGCGAGGTCCTCGAGCGTCAGCAAGAGGGCGTTGGCGAGCGTGGGCCGTACCCAGGCGAGCGGTTCGACGTCGCCCGCTTCCCAGCGCGTGACCGTCGTCCGCGCTACCCCGAGGCGCTCCGCGAGGGCTTCCTGGCTCAGCCCCTGCAGTCGGCGGCGCTCGGCCAGCCCGGTCCGTGGAATGCGCACGCGGTTCCCCTCCCGATCGTGCGGCCTGTGACCTGGGCCACGATCCTACGGTGTCGACGCGCAGAGCGGCAGAAGCAATCAGGACATCGCACTGGCCGGGACCGTCAGGGAGAACGGTCCCGGCCAGCGGTTCCGCACGGCGGTGTGCGGCCTCACCTCCGGATCGGGGTATCCGGAGGTGAGTTCATCGCTGCCAGAGCGGCAGCTCGTAGAAGGTCGGGCCGTTGTCGTGTTCGGTCCTGGTCCAGCAAGCACGTAGTCCAAGGTCCGTGGACGGGTACGCAAGACCGGCCTGGGCGGCGGCGGCGGTGAGGCCCAGCATCGTGCTGCCGACGGCGGCGGGGATCGGGGCGCGGCGGGCCCAGGTTCGAGCGACAGCGGAATGGACCTCGGCTCCCGCTAGCTCGGCACCGGGCCCGTGCCAGACCCGCACCTTGGCTACGCCCGGTGCCGACTCCACAGCGATGGCGAGCTGGGCAGCAAGATCAGGCAGACCTGTCGTGTTGACGTCCGGCAGTAGCGAACTGAGCGCTGTCGCCACCCCGTGCTCGTCTATCGTGCCGGTGATCTCGTCCGCGACATCGCGCACGGCTGACGGCGCGTGGCCCATGCTGATCCCCCGCCCGGCCCATGCCAGTGCTTCGAGGTCGTTCTCCGAGTCGCCGACGGCGACCGTCGCTTGCCGCGGGATGCCGTAACTCTCCCGGAGGGCTTCGAGCGCAGTCGCCTTGGTGGTTCCCGGCCCGGTTGCGTCCAGCCAGGACTCCCCCGCGCGAGTGATGGTGGCGCCGGTCGCTCGCAGTGCGTCGAGGTGCCTCGCGACGTGTGGCGCTGCCAGCGCTACGCGCGTGGCGGGGCTGGAGCACAGATCGGCGACGGAGGCGGTCTTCTGCTCACCGTTGACCTGCCCCGGCTCGAACATCGCGTTGACCAGCCACCCCCAGCCCGGTTCCTCCACCGCGATCCGGGCTGCGGGCTCAAGCTCTAGGACGCGACGGATCACAGCGGTCGCGTCGAACAACTCGCTGCGGACGAACCGGTACCCACCCGGCGCGCTCGGGTCCAGGCGGATCGTCATAGCCCCGTTCGAGCACACGACATGCCCGTCGGCCAGGCCCAGACGCTCGGCAACCGGCAACACACCGGCAAGAGACCGTCCTGTCGCGAGCACGACCTGATGTCCCGCCGCACGTACCAGCCCGATCGAACGATGGACAGCAGCAGCGATGGCGCCGTCAGACGACATGACGGTCCCGTCGACATCGAGCGCAACGAGCACGCTCGCGCGGCAACCGACGGCGATCATGACCGGCTCCCAAGGCCGGCCAGGACGCGTCCGTGGTGCGTCACCGGGTGCGCGTCACCCAACAAGATGCAGCGCATGCCGTGGCGTTCCAGCTCATAGGCCAACCGGGTGTACGCCTCGGCGAGCCGCGCGTCGGACGGGACCACGACAACGTTCGCGCCATGGGCGCGGGCAGCTTGGGTGACCTGGCTGATCGTCAGCCCGTCCCGCCTATCGTCAAGAATTTCCGCCAGGGCCAGTCCTTCCGCTGCCACGTAGTCGGCAACCTCGCGAAGCTGGTGGTCGATCTCGAGCGTGGTCCGTGCCGCGACGTATCCGAGTGCGATGGGGCGTGGGCCGGTCATCGGACAGTCCCTGCCAGCGAGCGGACGTGGCATTCCAGCCCGGCAACGGTGCCGGACCAGTCAGCAACGGCGGGTGTGGCCAGGCGTTGGACGACGCCTTCGGTCAGTCCGAGCTCACGAGCGATGGCCTCGCCGTCGGACAGCCGGGACGGCTCGATCCGTAACGATCCACGCAGGATCGTCAGGCCTGCGACGCGTTCTTCGCCGAGGGTCTCCAGGATCTCGATGAGGGCGTCGAACATGCCGGGCAGCGACTCGCGGGCTGGGGGTCTGGTCTGGGCCTGCATGGTTCACGCTCCGGGTTTGGTGCGAGCCCGCTGGGAGCGCGGGCTCTCGTACCTTTCCCATCGAACCCAGAACACCAACTCATCTGTAGCGCACGCCGGACGCGCTCGTGACGCACCCTTGTCGCACCGGCTTTCACCGCGCTCTTGAGCACGGCGTTTTGGACCCCTTTGAACTGAACGGCGATGTGCCTAAAGCCCGGGCGCTTCGATGCCTCCGCTGTCGCGCCCACGGGGTGGGCCGGCTGGCGAAGGCCAGGGTTCGGCCCTGCGCGGCTTGGGCGTGATTCGCGGTGACGGCTCCTGTGAGGTGGCCTCGAACGCGGTGGCTGGCCGAGTGAGGTCAGGTGGGGTCCAGCGGTCTTCAGGGTCGTCCTGGAGGTAGAAGGGTGTGGCTCCGGGTTCGGGGGCACCGATGGTCAGCACTCCGTGCACGTAGGGCCGTTCGTACGGGTCCTCGATGTACCCAGCCGGGGGCGTAGCTGCAATGTGCTCGGCGATCTCGCGTTCTTCGTCGCCGACCGCCGGCCTGGTGTCACCAACCTTGGCTGCGAGGTGCTGGTGGGCAGCTATCGCGTCGAGGGCCCATCGCGCGAGGTCGTAGACCTCCATCCGCAGCACGCTCATGAACTGAGCAGGTGCGGGTGCTCCAGCGGCGTGGGCTCTGGCTTCTAGAGCGCCGGCTTCTTCTTCGTCGATGAGCATCGCAAGGAGCTGGCCGCGGGCTTCGAATCTGCCGTAGGCGGTGATGGCCGCCAGGCGTGCTTCTAGGACTCTGCCGTATCCGCCGGTGAACCACGCGGCGGCGACCGGAGTGCGTTCGGTGTGGCCAGGCAGTGTCTGGGTGCTGGTGTTCTTCAGTACGCCGCGGCGGACCACGCCAACAGGCGTAGGTGTGGCAGTCGGGACGGTGCTGACCTCCAGCGGGTACAGCACCTCAATGGGTGAGACTCCGAGGGCTGCGGCGAGCACGGTGACGTCCTGCAGATAGATCTTCTCCCGGGGCCTGGTCTCCAGGTTCGCGATGCTCGCTCGAGCCATGGGGTAGCCCAGCGCGGCGGTGCGGTCGGCGACCTGCTGCGTCGTCAACCCGGCGGCCCGGCGAGCTGAGCGCAGGCGCTCCCCGATGCCCGCGGTCCAGGAGCTCGACCATGCCTGACCACCGTCGTGCATGCGCGCGCCAGCAGGCTGGCTGGTTCCGGCGCCCAAGTCGGGGCGCTCGGGCTCAGTCGGTTGTCCCATGAGCGTCAGGCTATCTGGAGAGTGCACCATCACAACACCCGGGGCTTGGGTGTGCAGGTATTGCACATTCTAGATCTAGGATCTACCGTGGTACACAAGCCGTGGTTCGCCGATGCAGGCCGTGGCTGGGGACCGATGATGAGCGACGACACGACGGGCGCGGTTCGGACGGCAGGGCCGGACCGCCACCCCGAATCCCAGCCCGCCAAGGTTCTTTCGCGCCCGGACGGTACTGCCGAGCCCGTTCCTGCCAACCGCGAAGGCCCGAGCCGCGCCGGGTCTCAGCCAGAATTCGCGACGCCAGAAGGGCTCCGGGCGCTGCTCGACCGCATCGCCGAGGCGGGAGTTCACGCGTGGGCAACGATCCCGGAGGCAGCAGAGCTGTTGCTGTTCTGCGCCGACCGGTACCGGAACTTGGCGCGTAAGCATCATCTCTCCGAGCACGATGCGGCGGTCGCAGCTTTCGAAGCGCTCCGCAACCCAGCTGTACGGCGCGCCGAGAACCCATGGGCGGTGGTCACGACAGCGGTGGCCCGCACACTCCGAGCGGAAGCCCGTGCCGACGAGCTGCTGTGCTCCCGGGACCGGGCCCGTCGCATGATGGCCCGCACCGACCTACCACCGGCATGGCGCATCGGCGACCCCTCCGCGCCGAACGCGACGCCTGCGGGCGAGCCGATGCCCTGGCTTGAACTCGCGCTGGCGACGACACGGTCGGATGTTCCGACAGCGGGCGATCTCAACCCGGCCACAGCCAAGGCCGTCACTCGGGTCCGCGCCGCGATCCAGGCGACGGTCGCGGTCCTTGTCGCGGTTGGGTGGCCAGACGACGTGGCCAGGCTCGGGCTGGAGCACATCACCACGACTCTGACAGCAGCCGATGGAGTGCCCGCGGCGAGGGAGCGGCTGCGCAAGGACCGCCAACCGGCGGCAGCACTGGATATCGACCAGCGCACCTGGACACGTCTCGTCTCGGCCGTACTGGGCACCCCGACCCGCAACGGCCTGCTGCACCGCCTACTGGCGGGCGACACCGCGCACCAGGTGATCACGCAGGACGCGCACGACCTGACCCCGCCACACCACCTCGATCACCACGTCGACCAAGAGGAAGCCGGCCATGCTGCATGACGACTCTGACGGGCTCCGTATGGACCGCGCCGTCGACTCCATCACCGTCGGGCATCGGCACCGGCGCGAGCTCGGCGACCTCCAGGCGCTGTGTGACTCGATCCGTCGTGCCGGACTGCTGTGCCCCCTGACCGTCACACCCGACGGTTTGCTGCTGTGCGGGTGGCGACGCCTTGAAGCCGTCAAGCTCCTCGGCTGGAAGACCGTGCCGGTATACGTACGCCGCGCATCGTCCGCGCTGCGCGATCTGATCGCCGAACACGACGAGAACACCATCCGCGAGCCTCTACCCCTAGAGACCGCCGAAGAGTTGTACCGCGAGTACAAGGCCGCCGAGACCGAACAAGCCGCCCTCCGGCAGAACGCCACCCGCTTCAACACCACCAAGAACTCGAGCAACGCAGATTGGAAGGACGGCAACGCCAACAGCAGGGGCAAAAGGGACGACAACGGTCCCGCCGAATCGACGGCACCGCGACAGGACGAGCCCGTTCCGGGTCAGCGCGGGGACGCACGTGCCAAGGCCGCGCAGATGGTTACCGGGACCAAGTCCTACACCCGCCTCGAACACACCGGACGGATCAAGGACACCCGCGACGACCCGGGCATGCCCGAACACATCCGTGCCCTAGCCAAGTCCGCCTGGCACGACATCACTACCAACGCCGCCTCTCCCGAGAAGCAGTGGAAGCAGATCCGCTCGGCGATCGCCGAGCACAACGCCACTGACACTGAGGCCCCGACAAGCGATCGGGAGGACGAACCTGCTGAGCTGGCCGCCATCGCGCAAGCAGCTCTCGCCCTACCACGGACACCACGCACTACGACGTCCCCGTCCCGCAGCAAGGCAACGGAGTCGGTTACAGCGCGGCCGCTCGCCGCGCTCGTCGCTGACCTCGACGAGTGGATCAAACTTGCCGACACCGATGCACTAGCTGCGACCGTGGACAGCAGCGAACTTGCCCATCTGCACCACGCAAGCGAACGCCTCGACCACCTCTGTGCCCGCATCCACGCCGCCCGCCACAAGCGCCACCCAGCGTTCCAGCGTCAGAAACCCACCAGAGCACAGGACTCCATCGTCAATGGAAGACAGCCCCCGCTCTGGTAACCAACCCCTCGATGCGCTCGTTCGAAGTTCCAGGCAGGCCGGCGACCAAGCCGCGATCACCAATGCTTGGCTGCGTACTGGCCTAGCGGTACCGCCTTGCACTCCGCGAACCCTGCCGCTGCTGCGTATCTCCTCGATGCACGACTCATGCCGCTTGCCCTCTCGGCAACGGGCCGGTCACCCAATTCCATTACGCCTCGCATCATCCACACCCAATGGGAGAAGAGACAGAACCTAGCGTCGGCGAAGTCGGCTGTGGAGCGCCCAGTAGCGACGTCAACCCTTGACGTGCGAGATCGGGCCGGGTGAGATCCAGCTGCAGCTGGGTGTCGCAGGGGACGCCCATCTCCGAAGGCGGCACCATCAGTGTCATGGAAGCTCGCACAGCTGTGTTGCTGGGTGCAGGCGCGTCGGCCGACGCTGGCCTCCCGCTAACGTTCCAACTCGCAGGAGACCTCATCGATCGCGCCAACTCGGCGGATCGATCCATGCATCGCGCGCCCGGTTGGGTCAGAGCACTGAACTTCGTCTACGGCGCCATGGTCGGATACCAATCCGAGGACGGAAGCAATCCACGACAAGCGGTAAATATCGAACGCTTGATTTCCGCTCTGAGACTTCTCCAAGACGCGAAGGGCCACGAAGTCGCCCCGTTCGTCGCCTCCTGGAAACCTGGCGCGCTCGGTGTCGGAACGGTTGAGCTGGACCGCTCGCTCGGTCGAAATGCAGTCAAAGCTGTCAACGAGGCCGTAACGAAGAACGCGGTCTTCGCCGAGAGGCCGATGCTTGACGCAATCGCAGATATCGCCCGGTCCGTGGCGGGCGGTGGGGTGTCGACCGCATTCGAAGAAGCCGAGCGGCACTTGCTAAATGACCTTTCCGTCATGCTCGGTCGAATCGAATCCGTATCATATTTGACCCCGCTGGCGGCTCTTGCAAGGGAGCAGCGCGGAGGACTCGACGTCCTCACACTCAATTATGACCTGTCGGTCGAGAAGATGTGCTCAGAGACCGCTACAGCAATTGACTGCGGCATTGAGCGCTGGCAACCGGGACGGCGACTCATATGGAGCCCCGAGGACGGCCGCATCAACTTGTATAAGCTGCACGGGTCGCTCGATTGGGTTCAGCGGTCTCAAGGAGACCAAACGTCAGCACCAGCCATTGAATTGGCAACCACCGACGAGAAGAGAGTCGGTGCGGATGGGTTGCGTGCACCTTGGATCGTCGTGGGCGAGCGAGAGAAACTTGCCACTGATGGGCCCACACTCGCACTCCTACGTGGCGCCGAGGACGCACTCGACCGTGCGACACATCTTGCGGTCATTGGGTACTCGTTTGGTGACGCCCACATAAATGCCGTCATCCGAAACTGGATGCTTGGGGACATCGACAGGACAATCAGCATCGTGGACCCGGGCTGGGACCCGTTAAACCCTGGTGAGTTTGCAGCAGCGATCCTCAAAGCGTATGGCGCAGACTCGCGTCTGCATCGCGCGCCACGGCTCGCCCCCATCGTGGAAATCGCGGCCACAGGGCTCAGTGCAGCATTACATCCACTGCAAGGAGGCGCCGCATCGGCATCCGCTCAGGTGCAAGTGGAGGACCTGGGGCAAGAGTCCAATCTTGTGCGCATTTGCCTCCGACTCGAGACTCCTGACATCTTTGGCCTGATCGCGAACGTCGAGGAGACCGACAGCGGACAAAGCAGGACCCACAATATTGCCGTAGCTACCTCTCAGCACGCGTACAACTCGCTTGAAACGGCCAGGACGCTTGCGAACCGGCGAGTATCTGTGGACCGGTGGCGCAAAAACGAAGAACTCGTAATCTATGCAGCACCATCAAATCTAGCCAACACGTTTGTGAAAATCCGCGGATATCCGGTTGATTCTGCAAGAATCGCGGACTTCAGGGTTTCCCTTGGGGCCGAGCGGTGTGATTGACTGCGGAACCCGGCAACTTCATGTGGTCGCAGACCACTTCTGCACGCCACCATGGTCTGGACGTTCGCATCGATGCTCGCCCGAGACGGCGGCGGGGCCATGTCCGACTACCTGGCCGGCAGCCAAGGCAGACGATCGACGGCGACACCGTCTACGCCACTGCGAGATCGCGCAGTGAAACCTCCCATCAGGCATATACACACGGCTCCTCGCGCGGGAATGCGAGGTTGCCCACCTCGATCGCCAGGCTGCGCTCCGGCGCCAGAAACCCACCGGAGCGCAAGGTCGCGTCGTCAACGAGGGACAGCCTCCGATCTGGTAGCGACTGAACGCGCCCGCTGTCCCGCGGCGGTCTGATTAGCGGCCCTGCCCTGCGTGGTCTTCACCGCTTCTTCCTTGCCGATGTCGACCATCTCCTGCAGCACCGCCGACGTATCCGGTGCCAGGCGCAGCCGCTCGATGTAGTGCCTCCCGGTAACCCCGGCATCAATCTTGTGGCCCAGCAATGCCGCCGCGTCCGCCGCCCGCATCCGCCGCGCGACGAAGGTCGCAGCTGTGGAGCGCAGCAGGTGTGGACGCACCTCGCCGGTCATCTTCGCCAGAGCCAGCGCGGACCGGAGGGTGCGGCGCAGATTGGCGGTCGTCTGTTCCCTCACTCGCTTGTCCTTTAACCGGCGTGAGGGAAATACCGGCATGTCTGCGCTCGTCACTGCGGGGCGGATCTGTTCCAGCGACTCCACGACGAACGGCGGGATGATGATGACCCGCTCCCCCGCATCGGTCTTGGGCTTGGGCTGGCGCACCGTGCCCTGCCCCTTCACGTCCGTCAGGGTCGCTTCCACGGCGATCGTCGGCAGCCCGTCCGGGGACAGGTTCACCTCGCCCCAGCGCAGCGCCATCACCTCACCGATGCGCATCCCGGTCCCGAGCATCACATCGATCGCGGCGGGCAGGTGCCCCGTCGGCTTCGGCCCGGGCTGGCCCTCTCGGTCCTTCTCCCATGCCCGGACCGCGGCCCGCAAGCGGTAGACGTCCATCACTGTCATCGCCTTGGGGTCCGGCTTCTTCCTCTGGGGTGCGATCGTCTTGCGCATCGGGTTGTCCCGAATGGCGTCATGCACCACCGCGCGATCAAGCACCATGCACAGCGCGGAACGTACCTGCAGCGTGGTGGTCACCATCTCCTGCCCCTTGGCCTGACGCTCCGTGGACTTTCCCAGCTTCACGATCCCGTCCAGGAACGCCTGGCACAGGGCGGGAGTGAGCTCGTTCAACCGACGCTTGCCCAGCCTCGGCACCACGTGGTTGCCCAGCAGCCGCTCGTACTCGTCCACAGTCTGTGGACGGATCGGCGGGCGCGGCCACTCCGAACGCACTCGCATCTCGGCAACCCACTGCCTGCACGCCACGCCGAGCTTCGAGGTGGGCTTCAGGTCGTCCGAGCCGCGGGCCGCGCTCAACCGCTCCACGACCCCCTTTTGGACCTTCAGCCGAGCTACATCCTCGTCCGACGCGTTGCGAGACACCCACGTCTCCGAGCCGTCCCACAGGCACAACCGCGTGCGCCCACGCCACGTGTTCGGGCCGGTCCGCTGAAGAAAGATCTCGCCGTGCTCGCCCGGCTCCAGCTTGTGCTTGCCCATGGCTCACCACCCCGACCCGTCGGTGCCCGCACCCGGACCATCGGTGGTGTCGTCCGCACCCTCGGCAGCCTCAGCGCACGCCTTCAGCCAGGCTCGAATGTCGGCCTCCGCGAACAGCAGGTGTCGGCCGATCTTGTACGCCTTGGGAGCCCTGCCGTGCTTGCGCCACGTGTGGACCGTGGCGGGGGTCGTACGCACGAACGCGCAGAGCTCGTCGAGGGTCCACATCGGGGTGCGGTCCAGTGGTTCCTCGGGCTCTGCGCTCATACCTCTCATGAGTCCAGCGGCCACCTTGAGCCACCTCGAACCATGGGCACTGAGCGGCACCCGTGGGCGCTCAAACCGTGTCACGAACCGTGTCATCCTCGTTGCACCATTCCTTCTCTAGGTGCCCTGCGAGGAACGTCGAAGGCCGCTGACCTGCTCTTTCGAGCGGTTCAGCGGCCTTCACCGGGTGGAGCTAGGGGGATTCGAACCCCCGACCTCTTCATTGCGAACGAAGCGCGCTACCAACTGCGCCATAGCCCCTCGGACTGCAGAAGAGTAGCACTTCACCTCAGGTGATCCGCAACTTCTTCCGGTGTCGCGCGGGTCACGGGTACGTGACCCGCGCGACCTCGACCAGCGGCGTCCCCCAGCCGACCAGCAACGTCATCCGGCCGCCCGGCGGCGCGCCAGGATCTCCTCCAGCGGCTTGCCCAGCGTCTCGGACTTCATGCGCGGCGGCTCGCCCCGCATGAGCTCGTCCTCGGCAACAGGGTCGCCCCCGACCCGCGCGGAGCCGGACACGGGGATCGACGGCGGCAGCACCGCACCGGACCCCGGCTGCTGGCCCGGGGCGCCCGCCGTCGCACCGGAGGACGTTGCCGAGCCCCTTGGCACCGTCGACGAGGCGGGAAGTGCCGCCGGCTGGCGCTGCGGCGCCGCCGGCTTGGTCACGTAGGTGGGCAGCGGAACCGGCACGGGGTCCCAGGCGCGCCCGCTCGGCAGCTGGTCCCGCTTCGCCGGCTCCTTGGCCTCCACCGGACGCTCCGCCGGCGCCTCGTCCTCGACGGGCACCTCGATGACCTTCGGCTTCGCTGGGCCGTCGAGGATCTCGTCGAGCACGTCCTTGCGGACGACCCGTGGGATCGCCTGCGTCTGCGTGCTCGAGCCGTGGGTCGCCAGACCGGTGACCTGCGCCCGGTTTCGTGGCGCGTAGGGCCCGCCGTTCGCGAGGACGCGAGCCTGCGTGGCACGCTGCCGCGCCGCCCGCACGGTCGCCTGCCACCGGGCGTCCGCCCGCCGTGCCGCCCGTGCCGCACGGCGGCCCAGGAACAGCACGAACAGCAACATGCCCGACGGCGCGACGGCCATGCCCCAGTGCACCCGGTCGAGACCGACGAGCACCCAGGCAGCGATGCTGCACACCAGCAGGAACGCGGAGACGATGAGACGACGTCGGGCACGCGCGGCCCGTCGCGCGCGCCGCTCGACCCGGCGGATGCGCTCCGCCGTCAGCGGGCGGCCACGAACCATGATCTGGAGTGGGTGCCCCTTCGGAGTCGGGCGGGCGACGCGCGGCACACCCTGCCCGGTCCCCCGCGGCTTGCCGTCAGTAACCATCGCCCCTCCTTTCCGTCCGGAGCCGCTCATCGCGACGATGCGCAGCCCTGCCGAGAACCGGTCGGTCACCCGCGAGTCGGCGAGCTCTGACCGGTAACGCACCAGGCTTGGTAGCCAGTAGCCCAGCCACAGGACGAACAGCGCTGCGGCTGTCAGTCCTGCAGTCGATTCCACGACACGACGTTAGGCGAGCATTGCCGCGCCCAGCGTCACCGCGCGCGGCGTGTCCTGCCGTCAGGGCGCGTCCCGCAGGCGCTGCCAGCGCGCCAGCAGCCCTTCCGGGACCTCCTCGCGGGTGACCGCGAAGGTTCGGTGGTCCCGCCACTGACCCTGGATGTGCAGGAAGCGCTCGCGCACGCCCTCGTCCCGCAGCCCCAGCTTCTCGACCACACGAAGGCTCGGCTTGTTCTCGGGCCGGATGTTGATCTCGATGCGGTGCAGCCCCAGGAAGAACGCGTAGTCGGTGGCCATCGCGACGCCCGTGGGGATGACGCCCCGGCCGGCCACGCTCTCGCTCACCCAGTACCCGATGCTCGCCGAGCACATCGACCCCCAGGTGATGGAGGAGACCGTCAGCTGCCCCACGAGCGCGCCGTCGAGCTCCACCCCGAAGGGAAGCGTCGTCCCGGCGCGGGCCTGCGCGGAGAGCGAGCGCACGTACTCGCCGAACGTCGAGGCGATGTACCGGTTCGCACCGGGCGCCGTCGCCTCCCAGCGCTCCAGCCAGGCCGCGTTCTCGGCCCGGAGCCGGGACCATTCGGTCGCGTCCCTCCGCCGGAGGGGGCGCAGTACGACCGCACCTGCCGACGTGTCCTCACGCAGCGTCACCGGCCATGGCTTGGCCACCGTCCACCCCTTAACAAACTTTCCCGTCGTGCCTTCTGGCACGTCCGACCTGCTCGACGGCATCATCGTTCGCCCCTTGCCACGTTCCAAGACGAATCCCGGCGTTGGAGCGGGTCTACCACGCTCGGTGGTGCAGGACCCGTCGAGCAGCCGCTCGGTCATGTTCTCGCCTTCTTCGTACGCTGTTCGTAACAATCTTGTCTCGGAGTCTTGGCACAATAGCGGTCATGAGCGGCATCTCTGTTCCGACGCCACAGCCTTACCCCGTCATACCCGGGATGGAGACAGGTGACGCCAAGGAAGAGCTCCGCCGCGCGATCCGCGCACAACGCGGCCACCGGTCGGCCCGGCAACGGGCTCAGGCGGCTGAATCGCTAGCGGACATCATCGAGTCAATTCCCGACGTTCGCGACGCGGGCTGTGTTGCGGCCTACGCGGCGCGGAGCGCCGAACCCGGCATGCTGCCGCTCTTGGACCGCCTCATGGACCGCGGGGTCCGCGTGCTGCTTCCCGTGCTCGGGGCCGGCCTGGCCCGCGACTGGGCCGACTACACCGGCTCGCACGACCTCCTCGAACGTGCACCGGGCCGTCCGCCCGAGCCGGGTGGCGCCACGCTGGGCACCGACGCCATCAAGCTGGCCGACGTCGTCCTGGCGCCGGCTATCGCGGTCGACACCCGTGGGGTGCGGCTCGGGCAGGGCGGTGGCTGGTACGACCGTGCGCTCACCCACCTGCGACCGGGGGCGAAGGTGATCGCCGTCGTCTTCCCGGAAGAGGTGTACGACGCCGCGGACCATCCGCTCCCGCTCGAGGAGCACGACATCCGCGTGGACGCCGTCGCGACGACGACCGACTGGCGCCTGCTCGGCGGGAGCTAGGCCCCTGCCTCCCGCCGAGCAGGCGGCCTACCTCACGGGGTGAGGGTCAGCTCGTCCTGCTGCGCGGCAGCCACCGCCTCGGGGCTGGACGGCCACGGGAAGGTCTCCCCCGTCGCCCATGCCTCGAGCTGGTCGTCGTAGTGCGCGGACGCCGGGTGCGCGGACGTGCCGGTCACCACCACCCAGGTGGAGGCGTCGAGGTCCGCGAGGTCGACGACCATGCGCATCGACGGACCGCTCGTCACGTCGAAGCTGCCGCTGGCGGCGTCCCATGCGGTGGCGTTCACGACGGAGGTGCCGCCGCCGACCTTGACCGGCGCCGGGTTCATGTACGCGGCCAGCGGCGTCGGGATGCCGGGCCCGCCGAGCACCAGGTGCCGCAGCTTGAGCTGGTGGAGCGTGCCCCACTCCCAGTCGCTGGTGTCCTTGCCCAGCTCGACGGTGAGGTCCTGGCGCGCGCTGACCAGTGCCTCGGTGAGCACCTGGTCACGGCTCTCCACGACCGCGACCGTCGACCTGTCGTCCCAGAACGCGTCGTTCGGGTTGTCGAGCATGCCCTGGATCACGGCGAGCCAGCGGCTGCCGCCGTCGGGCCACATGGACTGTGGCAGCTCGTCGTTGAACGTGATCTCCAGGAGGTTGCGCCACACCGCCGCGAAGTAGGCGGCCGCCGCCGAGTCCGGGTCCATGGAGTAGTCGTCCCAGTCGGCCAGGAGCTTC
This sequence comes from Promicromonospora sp. NPDC050249, assembly GCF_040656015.1. Lineage (NCBI taxonomy): Bacteria > Bacillati > Actinomycetota > Actinomycetes > Micrococcales > Promicromonosporaceae > Promicromonospora > Promicromonospora sp. NPDC050249. The sequence continues at coordinate 31,810 of NZ_JBFAKY010000024.1, forward strand.
TGCCCGTCCGAGTCGTAGCCCGCCGGGAGCTCGACCTCGGTCAGGACGGGCACCAGGGTCTCGGCGAACACGCTCCACTGGTCCAGCTGGAACTCCGACATGTCGGCGGCCGTGAGCTTGCGGCCCTCGGCGATCCGCTGGCTGATGAGCGTGCGGATGCGTTCCGACCGGTACCCGTAGTCCCAGTCGCGGGTGATGAACGGCCCGGACCCGCTGGGCAGGACCGCCTGGTTGGCCGCGACGATGAACCCTTCCTTGGGGTCGACGACACCGGGCATCTGCGCCGGAGCCACGTAGCCGGTCCAGTCGTAGCGGGGGTCCCAGCCCGGGCGCGGCCAGGCGCCGTCGGACTCCACGGCGCCGGGCACGCTGGCCCGTACCGGGATCTTGCCCGGCGCCTGGTAGCCGATGTGGCCGTCCGTGGTGGCGAACACGATGTTCTGCGAGGGGACCTCGAACTTCGCGGCCGCCGCCTTCATGTCCGCGGGGGTCTTCGCGCGGTTCATCTCGAACACGGCGTCGGCGGTGCGGCCGGGCTGGAGCGCCGTCCACTGCAGCGAGATCTCGTACTGGCCCAGCTCCGTGCCGGTCTCCGTGGGCGAGTTGCGCACGGCGTCCATGGTGGCCTCGTCCATGACCGTCGAGACGATCGGACCGTGCACCGTCCGCCGGACCTCGAGGTCGACCGGGCTGCCGCCGTCGACCCGGATCACCTCGGTCTCCTTCTCCATCTCTACCCACTGGTCCGCGCCGCGCAGGTACGTGTCGTTGCGGACCCGCTCGATGAAGAAGTCGGTGACGTCGGCGCCCATGTTCGTCAGGCCCCAGGAGATGTCCGCGTTGTGCCCGATGATCACGCCGGGGAAGCCGGAGAAGGAGAACCCCGAGACGTCGAAGGGGCACTCCGGGCCGACCTGGTTGCAGTGCAGGCCCACCTGTGCCCAGATACCGGGCGCCGCGAGGTCGAGGTGCGGGTCGTTGGCCAGCAGCGGCTTGCCCGACTCCGTGTACTGACCCGACACCACCCACGAGTTCGAGCCGGTGCCCTCGCCGCGCGCGATCTGCACCGGAACGGCGTCCAGGGCCCGCTGCGCGGACTCCAGGGCCTCCGTGAGATGCGGGCTCTGATAGGCGCCCCCGGTGCCCGACGACGTCTGGGTCGCCGGGGTCTGCTGGGTCGCCTGCGGGAGGCCTACCTCTGCGGGGTCGAGGATCGGCGCGTTGCCTGAGCCCGAGTACGCCGGGAACAGCTCGGCGACCCGCGACGCGTCATTGTTGAGCGTGCCGTAGGCCAGGGCTCGGTCGAGCTCGTCGTCGTAGTTGCCGCGCAGGTCCCAGGCCATGGCCTTGAGCCAGGCGAGCGAGTCGATCGGGTCCCACGTCTCCGGGGCGTTCACCTCGACGCTGACGTCGAGCACCGTGTACTCGACGGCCGTCTCGGTAGGGCTGCGGTTCTTGAGGTAGGCGTTGACGCCGTCCGCGTACGCCTGCAGGTACTGGCGCGTCGTGTCGTCGAGGAGGTTGAACTCCTCTTCCGCCACGTGTCGCCAGCCGAACGTGCGGGTGACCATGTCCGCCTGGATCGCGTCGGGGTTGTTGCCCACGAGCTCGGCCAGGCGGCCCGCGGTCACGTGCCGGCGGTAGTCCATCTCGAAGAAGCGGTCCTGCGCGTGCACGTAGCCCTGCGCGCGGAACAGGTCCTCCGCCGAGTCGGCGTAGATCTGCGGGACGCCCTGGGCGTCGCGGCTGACACGTACGTCGGAGCTCAGTCCCTCGACCTGGATCTCCCCGGAGTACTCCGGGAGCGGCCGGCGTGCGGTCAGCCAGCCGAAAGTCGTCAGAGCGACGAGGACGAGCACCAGGATGACGGCGGTGCCAACGATGAACTGGCGGACACGAGTGGTACGAGTCCGACGGGGCTTGGTCGGTCCCGCACCGTCGGAGGAGGCTGTTTCGGCGGGCTCTACGGGCTCGGCGGCAGTGGTCGCGGACACGCACTGGAGACTACCGCCCGCCCCTGTCCTTGCGTGAACGCACCGGAGTGAACACACGCCGGAGAGCCAGGGACTATCCCCCGCCGCCGGGCCGTTACTATTGGCACTCGGAAACCCCGAGTGCCAGAGCCGGTTCCAGTGAGCGCGCGACGCTCCGCCCGGCCTGATGTCCCAGAGGAGTGCACGTGCCCACCTACGCGTACCGGTGTGCCGACTGCGGCCACGCGTTCGACATCCACCAGGAGTTCAGCGACTCTTCGCTGACCGTCTGCCCCGAGTGCCAGGGCAAGCTGCGAAAGGTGTTCAGCTCTGTGGGCGTCACCTTCAAGGGCTCCGGCTTCTACCGGACGGACTCGCGCAGCACGTCGACGACCAGCACCGTGAAGCCGGGCAAGTCGGAGTCCTCCTCGGGCTCGTCGAGCACCTCGTCCTCGTCCTCCGGGTCGTCGGCCTCGTCCTCCTCGTCGGGGTCGTCCGGATCCTCTGGTTCGTCGTCGAGCGGGTCGAGCACGCCGAAGGCCGCCTCCGCCTGATCCTGCGGCCGGATTCTCTCGGCTGCGACGCGGACCCGTTCGACGGTCCGCCAACGGTGCGAGCGCGTCCACAGGCCGTGTTCTCCGCCCCTTGTGCACAGGCTGCCCGACGGCGGTGCCGCACCCCCTCCCCTGCTGCATAACGTCGCGGGCATGGGACTTCTCGACTCGATCACCGAACCGGCCGCACGCCGCGGTTCGCCGCCCGGCTCCGGCCCCGACGTGCGCACGCCGTGGGGCATGGGAGTCGGGACCGTTCCGCCCACCGACCGACCGGCGGGCCCGGGTGGCCCGCCGACCCGGCCGCACCGGCTGCGGACAGGCCCGGCGGGTCCGGGTCGGCTCGGTCCAGGGCGGTCGCTTTCAGGCCGGGCGGGTCCGGGCCGGGCGGGTCCGGGCGACTCCCGTTCGGCCGCGCTCCGGCGCGCCCGGCGGATCCTGTGGCGCTGGCGCTTCGCACTGGCTGCCGCACTGTTCGGTCTCGCGGCCTCGGTGACGGTGCACCTCCTGCGCCCGCCGCCCCCGCCGACGATCGACGTGGCGGTCACCGCACGGCCCGTCACGGCAGGCACCGCGCTCACCCGGGACGACGTCGTCATGCGCTCCGTCGCCGCCGACCTCGCCCCGCCCGGCGCGCTGCACACCGTGCGCAGCCTGCTGGGCCGCGCAACGGTCGTCGGGCTGCCTGCGGGCGCGCCGCTGCACGCCACCCTCGTGTCGGACGACGGTGTCTCCGCCGCCGCCCCGTACGGCACCGTCGTGGTCCCGGTCCGTCTGTCCGACGACGCCGTCGCAGCCCTCCTGCGCCCCGGCGACCGGATCGACCTGCTGGCCGGTACGACGTCGGGCAGCGAACCGGACGGAGCACCCCGGTACCTCGCACGCGGCGCACTGGTACTGCCCGTCCCGGCCGGACGCGAGCCGGAGGCCGCGGGCGGGCTGCTGGGGCCGGCGTCGGAGGGCGACCGCCCGGTCACGCTCGTCGCGGTGGTCCCGGAGGACGCGCCGCAGCTGTCGGCGGCCTCGGGCTGGGGCGCGGTGACGGCGGTACTGGTGCCGTAGGGCGGTACGGACGCTATCGCCCGGGCATAGCGGGGCAAACAGCGCCGCAATTCGGCAGAATGTCCGTTCAAGGTGCGGAATGTTCGAAGTAACCGCAGAATCCTTGACCGGGCCGGTCCCGGCGGCCCGCGACCACAGATGAACAACAGCAGGGGACACAGAATGTTTCAGGGTTTCAAGGAATTCATCACGCGCGGCAACGTGCTCGACCTCGCGGTCGCCGTTGTCATCGGCGCCGCCTTCTCCGGGGTCATCGATGGCCTGGTCAAGGGCTTCATCATGCCGCTCGTCGGGTGGCTCGTCGGTGCACCGAACTTCTCACGTATCGCCTTCGACGTCCCGAACTGGCAAGGCAAGACCACCGAGTTCCCGATCGGGCTGTTCATCCAGGGCCTGATCATGTTCGTGCTGATCGCGGGCGCCATCTACTTCTTCGTGATCCTCCCGATCAACAAGCTGAAGTCGCTGCGCAAGACCTCGGAAGAGGTTGTCGAGGAGGCCGCCGCGGAGGAGGTCGTGCTGCTCACCGAGATCCGCGACCTGCTGCGTGCGCAGTCGGGCGCGCAGTCCCCGTCGCAGTCCGGCTGAGCACGGAACGACCGCAGCCGCGGGGTTCTGGCGGTCCGTGAGAACGGGGTTGTGTTCTGCGGCGAACGTGCTGCGAACATGACCCCGTTCTCGACTCGTCGGCCCGTCGGCGCCCGTCGATCCGGTGACGGGTTCAGGCCCAGTGCGGCGGGACGTCCCGGCGGAGCTGGTCATCGTTCGAGTCGTGGCCGGTGCCGGCCACGGTGGCACCGTCGGCCCCTTCGCTCCAGCCCGTGGGTCGCTCGTCGGCGCTCGCCCCGAACACTGCCTCGCGCTCGGTCCCGCGCCGCACGGCACGCCGAGGCCCTCGCCGCCGCGGGGTGGCACCCCCGGCTGTCGAGTCGGCACCGCCCACGGCCGAGTCGGCACCGCCCGCAGCCGAGTCGGCAGGCGCTGCCGAGTCAGCCGAGGACACCGGCTCGAACGACTGGTTCACGGACTCGCTCACGGCACCATTGTCACCCCGTGCGGATACGAGATCGGTCCGTTGCACGGCCGGAAGCGTGACTTCGGTCGGTTGCTCTGAGATCGGTCAATCGATTGACCGATCTCAGAGCAACCGACCGAAGTCGACCCGGCAGCCGTGCAACCGACCGAAGTCCACCCGGCAGCCGTGCAACCGACCGAAGTCGACCCGGCAGCCGTGCAACCGACCGAAGTCGACCCTCCGCAGCCACGCAACGGACCGAAGTCAGCCCCCGCAGCCGTGCAACCGACCGAGCTCACGAGAGCCCGGGACCCCGAACCGCCGGGGATCAGTCGTCCAGCACCTGCGGGACCACCAGCTCCGCCGCCGGCGACACACCGCCCGAGACGCCCACCCGGGCGTCCCGCACGGCCAGCACCACGCGGCGCACCCGCTCCGCCTCGGCGTCCGGGTCGAGGAACGCGGCGGCCGACCACACCTGCGCGACCACCCAGCCGAGCCGTTCGAGCTGCTCGGCGAGCTGCCTGTCGCGTACGCGGATGGAGGGTTCGGCCACATAGGCGGCGTCATCGGTCAGGACGGCGACCAGGAGCTCGCCCGGCAGGTCCGGGTGCCCCACCGCGAGCGGGATCCGGTCGCCGCCGGGCAGACCGTAGTCGGTCTCGACCACGAGACCGGAGCGCCACAGCCGCTCCCCCAGGTCCACGACCAGGCGGTCGACGGACCGCGCGACGTCCACACCGTTGCCGATCTCCACCTGGTCGGCGAGCCCCGAGCGCTCCTCGGCGAAGGCCAGCACCTCCGCCAGCAGCTGCGGCCCGGGGCCCCGCAGTCGTTCGGGATCGAGGTCGGCGGCGGGGAAGCACGACACGACGTGCAGCCGCTTGCGCGCGGCGCCCAGCGAGCCGAGCAGCATCGCGTCGCCGCCGCCGTCACCCAGCACGCCGAACCGGTGCAGCACGCGGCCGTGCGGCGTCCGCCCGAAGCCGAGGGTCAGCACGATCGTGTCGCGCGCCAGGCCGGCGACGCCCGTGACGTCGGCGACCACCACCGGCTCGGGCCGCGACCCGGCGAAGAACGGCGCCAGCGCGGGGTTACCGCGGACCTCGGCGAGCAGCCGCTCGCGGATGCGGTCGGCGTGCGCGGCGGTGACGGTGACGATGCCGAAGGTCTCCTCCGGCCGGGTCATCGCGTGCTCGATCGCGAGGTCGACCACCTGCTCCACCTCGGCCTGCGTCGACTCGACGGTGCCGGAGACCGGATCGGGCATCCCCGTGCCGTCGACGAGCGAGAAGTGCACGAGCGCCTCGGTCCGCGGCATGGGCGCCGGCCGCATGATGCCCTCGTACCCGTGGGCGGCCAGGAGACCCGTGAGCTGTGGGTCCCGGCGTGCGGGCTCGGGCTGCAGCGTGACGCGCGGCAGCAGTCGCGCGAGGTCGCGCACGGCGGTGCCCGACGCCGACCGCGGGTCGCCGACCACGACGATCTGCCGGCCACGGGCCAGCGCCGGCACGACCACCTCGACCGGCACGTGCTGCACCGCGTCGAGGATCACCAGGTCCGCGCTCCGCTCGGCGGGCAGTAGGTGCGGCACCATCGTCGGCGTCGAGACCCAGGTGGGCCGCAGGCGCCGCACGGTGGAGCCGTGCCCGGACACGAGGTCGCGCATCGAGCTGAGCCCGCCCTCGACCAGCGTGGCGTAGAGGGCCTCGGCGTCCTCCCGCTCGTCGCGCATCGCCGCACCGAGGTGCGCACGCACCGCCGCCCGCACGGGTGCGGACAGGGAGTCGATGTGCCGGCGGTCGAGCTCGCGGAACCGGCCGGCGAGTGCGTCCAGCCCTGCGCCGTCCTGTCCGGCGAGGTCGGGCTCGGTCGACAGGATCTGCTCGAACACCGACGACCACCACGACAGCTCCAGCTCCGGCCCCACGAGGTCGGTCTCCACGCGGCGGTCGCCGAGATCGTCGACCAGCTCGCCGAGCCCGGCCTTGCGCAGCCGGCGCAGCACCGCGGTCCGCTCGGGCAGCGGGGTCAGCGCGTCCTCGGTCTCCGCGAGGGACGCGAGCCGCTGGACCAGCGCGAACAGGTCGAGGTCGAGCAGCCCGCCGCCAGCCTGCGAGGAACGCAGCACCGGCTCGAGCGCCTCGAGGTCGATGCGGACGGCCTCGTAGGTCTCCTCGACCGCGGCCAGCCCCTCCGGCAGGGTCGGCCAGCCGCCCCGCGGACACTGTGCCTGCCACACCTCGCGCTGCCGCTGCACCTCGACGAGGGCGGCGTGCATGTCCGGCACGCGGACCCCCGGGCGGACCATCTCGCGGGCACGCCGCTTCAGCCGGCGTCGGGCGAGCCAGCCCATCTCGACACCCTGCTCGGCCCGTGCCCGGCTCGAGGCCGTCGCCTGCACCATGTCAGCGGCGGTGCGCTCGAAGACCATCGGCTGGAACACGTCGAGCGTGCCGCGCATGCCGCCAAGCATCGCGAGCTGCTCGCCCCACTGGTTGGCCGTGGTGGCCTCGACAAGGCCGGTCACCCGGGCGACGTACTCGATCTGCTTGCGCAGCTCCGGCAGCGTGTGATCGGCGAGGCGCGTGACGCGGGCCAGGGCGGAGCGGGCGTCCTCGTCGGTGAGGATGTGCGCGCCGAACCACGGGCTCGACGCCGACCGCAGCGTGAACGCACCCAGCTCGGCCGCCCGCTCGAGGTCGGCGGCGAGCTCGGCGCGACGCTCCGCGTCCAGGACGAGCACCGTCTCCGGGGCCAGCCGCACCCGGGTCGCCGGGGCGGGGCGCTCGGAGGTGAGCCGGGCGAGGGCCTGCAGGGCGTCGTACGCGGAGACCCGCCACGGGTCGCGCACGCGGTGCAGCGCCCCGATGTAGCCGGCGAGCTGCGCCCGCGAGCCGATCAGCGCGTCCCGCACCCGGGCCACCCCGTCGGCGTCGATCCGTTCCTGCGCCGGCGCCATCGCCTCCAGCAGACGGCGCGCCGTCGACGTGCGCCAGGTCGGGACCGGCGCGATGTCGAGCAGCAGCCCGCCCAGGCCGAGCGAGTCGAGGCGCGCGGCCAGCGCGTCGGCGGCACGGCGGTGCCCCGGGACGTACAGCACGGACCTGCCGCTGGCGTTCGCCTCCGCGACGACGGCGGCCAGCGTGCCCGCGACGTCCGACCCGACAGGTGCGTCGACGAACAGGTGGCTGCCCGTGGCCAGGGCGTCCACGACATGTCGCTGGTGCGGGTCCAGGTCGCCGACACCGCGCTCGTGCGCCGGGTCGGCGTCACCCACGCGCCGCTCCGGGAGCTCGACCTTGCCCAGCCGGGCCACCGAGCCGTCCACCCCGCCCAGCGCCGAGACCACCTCGTGCTCGCCCAGGACGGACCCCAGCTCGTCGAGGTCGTCGACGAGCACCTGTCCGGGGTGGACGAACGTGCCGACCAGCACCCGCCGGTCGAGCTGGAACTCGCCGAGCACCGCCGACCCGAGGCTCGCCACGCGGTCCAGCACGTCCGACGGGTTGAAGCCCGCGAGCGTGAACGTCGCCTTGGCCAGCGCCGTCGGGTCGAGCAGTGCGCCGTGGGCGCGCAGCGTGCGCGCCACCACCGGGTTGATCTCGACCGTCGAGTCGAGCGTGATGTCGTAGTCGCCCTCCCCGTCGCTGCGCGGCGTGAGCATGACGGGCCGGAGCAGCACGGGTGCGCGCACGACGCGCGGCTCGTCCTCCTCCCCGTCCGACGGCGGCGGCACGGGCCGGCCGGAGGGCATCGCCAGCGTCACGATGGGGACGGATCCGGTGAGCGCAGGCGCGTCGGCCGGGCTGTCGGCGGACTCGTGCTCAGGTGCGGACACCGTGCTCGCCGGGCCGAGCACCCGGGTGATGGCCTCCATGTCGCTCTGGTCGCCGCCCGTCGTGGGCCGCTCGATCCACGTGGCCACGCCGATCGCCAGGTAGGTGGGCGACACCCCGTAGCGCTGCGCGTGCTCGGCGGAACGTGCGGCCACCGCCCGTGCCCGGCGGCGGGCCGACGGCAGCGAGCCGGACTCCCGCACCAGGTTGGACAGGCGGGTGGGCCGGCCCGCGAAGAGCTGGGCCACACCCGAGGGATGGGCGGTCGACAGGTCGATGACCGCCTCGCCCAGCAGGCCGACGTCGGCCAGGGAAGATCCTCCGGCGAGCCGGACGAGCCCGGCGCGCCAGCGCGCGACCGACTCGGCCATGGGGTCCCGGACACCGTCCGGTGTGGACTCCGGGGCCTCCGACACGGCCAGGTCGGTGGCCGGGTCCGTCGTCTCGTCCTTCAGCGCGGCCGAGAGCTCCTCGGACAGATCGGCCGAGCTCTCGGAGGCGGCTGCGGTCTGGCGGCGGGCAGCGTTCACACCAGCACGCTAACCGCGCCGCGTCCGCAAGGGTTGGACGCCACGCCGCGCGACACGCCGGGTACTCCGAACTCCCGGGCGTGTCCGGCGTGCAGGTCACCCGGTGCGCGCCGGGCGGACGACGCGGAGTCCCTGCCCGGGACACAAGGGGCGGCGGTGACCGCCGTCGGGGAATGCAAGAGCCCCTTCGGCAGGGGGTCCGAAGGGGCTTCGCAGACGGGCCGGAGCCCGACGGGGTATGACAGTGCGCACCGCGCAGGGGGCGGGCGATGCGCACCGTCTTGTGAGAGTCTGCACCTGTTCCCGGCGGACGTCAACACCGAGTCGGACGATCGTCCAACTGTTGAAACGTGCGAACAAAAAACGTTATCGAAGTGTCCACCATGTCCGACCCGTCCCTCGCGCGACCGCAGGATCTCGCCGATCCCGCGTGTCGCCACCGCCGCGCCGCGAACACCGGCCGCAGGGCCCTCGCGACGGCCGGAAAGCCTTGTCCGGCGTCGGCGATATCACCCCCTCGACGGGCCCCGACCCGACCGGAAGAAAAAAGCCTGGACGCCGCACCTAGACTCGAACGTTTGTGAGAGCACTCATCGAGGCGGTCTTCCCTCCCCGGCTGGGCCGGTCGTTCCGCTGGCTCGTGACGTCGTCCTGGACCAGCAACGTCGGTGACGGCATAGCGCTCGCCGCGGGCCCCCTCCTCGTCGCCTCGCAGACCGACAGCCCGTTCCTCGTCGCGCTCGCCGCGATGCTCCAGAGCCTGCCGTGGCTCCTGTTCGGCCTCTGGGCCGGCGCCCTGGCAGACCGTCTGGACCGCCGCCGCATGGTGATGATCGCCAACGGCCTGCGCGCAGCGGTGATCGTCGCGCTGTGCGCCTTCATCGTCACGGACGTCGTGAACGTCGCCCTCGTGCTGGCGGTCATCCTCGCCCTCGGGATCGCCGAGGTGTTCGCCGACTCCGCGAGCCAGACGCTCCTGCCGATGGTGACCCCCAAGGAAGACCTGGCGATCGGGCAGGCCCGGCTCATGGCCGGCTTCGTGACGGCGAACCAGCTCGCGGGGCCGCCCATCGGCGCGTTCCTGTTCGCCGCAGGCATGGCCTGGCCGTTCGCCGTCCAGGCGGTCACGGCAACGCTGGCGATCGTGCTGATCTCGCGGATCTCGGTCTCCCAGGCCGCCGTACGCGAGACCCGTACCCATATCCGCCAGGACATCTCCGAGGGCCTGCGCTGGGTGTGGCGCACTCCCGCCGTCCGCACGCTGATGCTCACCATCCTCACGTTCAACGTCGCCTACGCCGCGCCCATGGGCGTGCTCGTGCTCTACGCGACGGAACACCTGGGGATGAGCACGCTCCAGTTCGGCATGCTGACCACCGCCACCGCCGTGGGTGGCCTTCTCAGCACGGCCTTCTTCGACCGCCTGCAGAAGCGGGTCTCGTTCGCGACGCTGATGCGCGTGGTCCTGACCTGCGAGGTGGTCTGGCACCTGGCGCTGGCGCTCAACACGACGGTGTGGGGCGCCTTCGTCGCGATGCTCGGGTTCGGCGTCTACGCGTTCGTGTGGGGCGCCATCTCCAACGCCGTGCGCCAGCGTGCCACGCCTCTCGACCTCCAGGGGCGCGTGGGTTCGCTCAACATGGTGAGCGTGTTCGGCGGGGTCCTTCTCGGCAACGCGATAGGCGGTTTCATCGCCGAGCAGTGGGGGCTGGTCGCCCCGTTCTGGTTCGGGTTCGCGGGCGCCGGGATCACGCTGATCCTGATCTGGAAGTCGCTCGGCACCATCGCCCACGCCGACTCGGGCGAATAGGCAGGACCGGCGGAGCCGGACCGGGACGAGCCGGCTCCGGTCAGCGCGCCCTGACGATCGGGATCGAGCCCGTCTCCGTGAACTCGCGCATCCGCTTGCCCACCGTCGATCGGCTGACGCCCACCTCCTCCGCGATCTCCCGGTACGTACGACCCTTGGTGCGCAGCTGGATCATGCGCTCGGCGTCCTCGGTCCCGAGGCCCGTGTTGCGCCGCGGACGGCGACGCGGGGGCAGCGCCTCCCGGACGTTCGCCGTGGCCTGGTCCGCCGCCTCGGCAGGCTCCGCGACCGGTGCCTCCGCGCCCTGGTCGGGATCGCTCTCGGGCGCGGGTGCGCGCTCGCTCACGCCCTGGCGAGGCATGTCCAGGGCGGCGCTGACGCGCGCCGTCCGGCGGTCGGTCTCGCCGTCGAACACCTCGCCGTCGTATACCCCGCCGTCGTACACGTCCCGGTCGAGGAAGTCCTCGCCGAGCGCCTCCCCGTCCCGGCCCCGCGCGACGGGGCGGACGTCGGCGAACTCCGCGGCGACGGCGTCGGCGGCGCGGCGCTCGTAGTCGGGCGCGCCTACCCCGACGCCGGCGCGCGCGCCGTCCCGCGTGTCCGACACGCGGCCGTCCATGAGCTCGTCGTCCGCAAGGATGCCGGTCAGCCGCTGCCGGTCGGCGAGGTGCAGCCGGGCGACGTCGGCGGTGCCGTCCCCCACCGCGGCGAGCGCCTCGCACCAGGCGGCGACCTGCGCCCGCATCTCCATGGGCGGGACGGTGCGCAGGGCGACGGAGCGTGCCCTGCGGCGTCCGGCCTCGGCACGCGCGAGCCGACGGCGTGCGGCGCGCGACCCGTCGTGCAGGCTCTGCGCCCGGAACAGGTCCTCGGTGGTCAGGAAGAGCGCGTGCATGCGCGCGGACTGCCGCATCGCCGACCAGGACGTGCCGGTGGCGAGGTGCCGGTCGCCGATCAGGGCGAGGTGCCACATGAGAGCGGCGAGCAGTGGCACGATGAACCTGAACAGGACCGCGCCGACGGGGTGACCGATGTAGGCCTCGTGCCACGCGGCGAACACACCGGACGCGGACGACAGTGCCCAGGTCAGGGCGAGCAGGGTGCCGCCGGGCCGGTTGTCCCGGGCGGCCTCGCGGGCGAGGAGGGCGACGGTGACGAGGGACAGCTCGAAGACGCCGGCGGTCGCGTACGCGGTGCCCTGGTTCATGGCGAGGACGTCGATGCCGAACTGGACCATCGCCAGGTACGCGGACCCGGTCGAGATGAGGGCGACGGAGATCGCGCCGGTGAGGACCAGTCTGCGGGAACGGCGCGTCGGGACGGTCGTGACGGGGAACGTCCGGTCGGCGGGTGCCACGGGGATCTCTCCTTGGTCGAGGACTGTCGGGCGAGAGTATCGAACAACAGTTCGGGTGCCCAGGGGTTTGGGCGAACACGAAGATATCGGACAAGTGTTACAACCCGGTACCGTTCGACGGTCGACGGCAGCTGACATGCGGCCGGTGCAGGATGTAGACGCCACGTCCACGAAGGGTTTCGGATGACGGAGACACACGGCGGATCAGCGACGCCGGACCGGCGCCGCCTGCCTGCCGCGCGCGTCTGGACCTGGGTGGCCGTGGTCCTGCTCGGGACGGTGCTGCTCGGGGCCGCGGTGTGGGGCGGCCTGGTACCCCGCGACGAGCCCGCTCCGGTGGCAGCCACCCCGTCGGCAAGCCCGTCGCCGTCGCCGAGTCCCAGCACGCCGAAGCCGACGCCGACCCCCGCCGCCTACTCCCTGCGGTCGCTGCCCAGGCCCGGCATCGACAAGATCCTGCCGCGCGCGCTGCCGCAGACCGAGGTCGGGTCCCTGGAGGACCTGCCCGGTTCGGTGGCGCGGCCGAACGAGTTCCGCATCCCGGTCTGGGCCGCCCCCGACGTGACCAAGGCGCCGGTTCTCGCCCTCGAGTCCCGCTACTACGACGCCGAGGCGCGCTGGCTCGTGCTCGACAGCCGGCCGGGGTGGGTGCAGGTGCTCCTCCCGTACGGGCGCGGCGCCCTGCCGTCGCGCGATCCGGAGAAGGTGAACGGGACCGCGGGCTGGCTCCGCGGGAGCGACGTCCTGCTGATCCGGGAGAAGCGGTCGGTGGTGGTCGACCTGTCCGACCGCACGGTGACGGTGACACACGCCGACGGCTCCAGCGACCGCCTCCTGGCGGCGGTGGGCGCGGCCGCCACGCCGACGCCGCTGGGGCTCACCCAGGTGTTCACCGTCACGGAGGCGGTGAACACCGGGATGTCGGTGTTCCTGTCGATGCAGAGCGAGACCCTCGACGGCTTCTACGGCACCGACTACGCCGCGACCGCCATCCACGTGGGCGTGGGCCAGGGGCAGGCGGTGAGCAACGGCTGCATCCGGCTCACAGCTGAGGACTTCGCCGGACTCACCGACCTGACCCCTGGCGTCCCGGTCCTGATCAACCCCTGACTCTCCTTGTCATGGCGCAGCCGGGCACGGGTCCTCCGCCGCCTTGCGGAAGCACCCCACGAAGTGTCCGGGTGCGTACTCGACCAGGCCGACGCCGTCGGGCACGCCGTCGGCGGCCTCCGCCTCCTCGCCCAGGGCCCGGCCCTGTGCGGTGATCGCCTCGTGGTAGAGGCAGCGACCCGCCAGACGCCTGGTGCGGTCCGCCTCCTCGGCCTCTACCTCGTCCCACGTCCGGTCCAGGTGCGGCACCGAGGCCAGGAGGTCGCGGGTGTAGGGGTGCAGCGGGTCGTCGAAGACGGCGTTTGTCACGCCCCGCTCCACCACCCGCCCCTTGTAGAGGATGACCACCCGGTCGGAGACGTAGTTGCCGAGCGAGAGGTCGTGCGTGACGAACAGGATGCCGAGGCCGCGCGCCTTGAGCTCGCCCAGCAGGTTGAGCACGTCGATCCGGGTCGAGGCGTCGAGCATCGAGATGATCTCGTCCGCGACCAGGAGCTCGATGTCGAGCAGCAGGGCGCGCGCGATGAGCAGGCGCTGCAGCTGCCCGCCGGAGAGCTGGTGCGGGAACTTGCCGAGGATGTCGTCCGGCTCGAGCGTCACGGCGGCGAGCGCGTCCTCGAGCCGCGTGCGCCACTCCCCCGACGAGACCCGGGGGAAATAGGAGCGGCGCAGCGTCTCGAACGTGCGGTCCACCTTGTAGATGGGGTTGAACGACGAGAACGGGTCCTGGAACACGCCCTGGACCTTGCGGTAGTAGTCGCGGCGGGCGCGGAACGAGAGCTTGGTGACGTCCTGCCCGTCGAACGTGATGGTGCCGCCCGAGGAGTCGAGCAGGTGGAGCACCAGCTTGCCGATCGTCGACTTGCCGCTGCCGGACTCGCCGATGAGCGACACCACCTCGCCGCGCTGCACGTCGAGGCTCACCTGCCGCACCGCGTGCAGGTCGGAGGTGCCGAAGGTGCCGGTCCGGTAGACCTTGTCGAGGTGGTCGAGGGTCAGCATCAGCTCACCGCCCAGCAGGCGACGTGGTGTCCAGGGGCTACTTCGCGGAAGGGTGGCGCCTCCGCGCACCTGTCGTGCGCCAGGGGGCAGCGGGCGCGGAACCGGCAGCCGGCGGGCGGTTCGAGGAGCGACGGCGGCCGCCCCTCGATACCTTCGAGCTGCTGCTCCTCGTACCGGTCGCCGACCTTGGGCAGCGCCCCGATGAGCATCTTCGTGTAGGGGTGCAGGGGGTCGCTGATGATCGTCCTGGCCGGCGCCTTCTCTGCGAGGTGACCCGCGTACATGACGAGGATGGTGTCGGCGACCTGGAACAGCACGGAGATGTCGTGCGTGATGACGATCATCGACTTCACGAACCCGTGGTCGCGGAACTCGACGAGCGCCCGGGCCACCGCCTTCTGCGAGGAGACGTCGAGCGCCGACGTCACCTCGTCGCCGATCAGCAGCGACGGGTTCAGCAGCGTGGAGAGCACGAGCACCACGCGCTGCTTCATGCCGCCGGACAGCTCGATCGGGTAGCGCTTCAGCACGTCCGGCTCCAGCCCGACGAGCTTGAGGCGGCGCTCCAGCTCGGGCAGCACGTCGGTGTACCGGACGTTGTGCGCCCCGAGGAGGTCCTTGATCATCCGGCCGATCTTGCGGGTCGGGTTCATCGCGGACATCGCGTACTGCGGGATGAGGGACACCTCGCGGTAGCGGTGGCGGCGCATGGCGGCGTCGTCGGCGAGCGGCAGCTCGTCGTCGTCCAGGACCACCGTGCCGCCCACGTGCCTCATGCGGGTGTCGAGGCGGATCAGGGCCTTGCCGAGCGTCGTCTTGCCGCACCCCGACTCGCCGGCCACGCCCATGATCTCGCCGTCCGCCACCTCGAAGGTGACGCCGTCGAGGGCCTTCACATCGCCGCGGCGGGTGCGGTACCAGACCTTGAGGTCGTTCACGGCCAGGGCCATGTCACATCTCCCGCAGCTTGGGGTTGAAGACCTCGTCGAGGCCGACGTTCATGATGTAGAGCGAGCCGACGATGAGCGTGATCCCCAGCCCCGGTGGGATGAACCACCACCACAACCCCAGATGGAGCGCGCTCCACTGCACGGCCTGGTTCATCATCAGGCCGAGCGACATCGCGTTGGTGGGCCCGAGCCCGATGAAGTCGAGCGACGCCGCCGTCAGGATCGACCCGCCGAACAGCAGCACGAACGTCATGAAGAGGTAGGAGTACATGTTGGGCGCGACCTCGCGCCGCAGGATCGTGCCCACCCCCACACCGGACAGCCGCGCCAGGTCGATGAAGTCCCGCGAGCGCAGCGACAGGGTCTGCGAGCGGACGGCGCGCGCCACCCACGGCCAGCTGAAGATGCCGATGTACAGCGCCTGCATCGGGACGCTCCGCACGCCGAGGTAGGCGTTGATGATGATGAGCACCACGAAGCCGGGAATCACGAGCACCACGTTGGTGAGCATGTTCAGCAGCTCGTCGATCAGGCCGCCGCGGTAGCCCGCGACGAACCCGATGGTCATGCCGATGACGGCGGACACGGCGCCGCCCAGCACGCCCACGAGGAACGTGGACCGCAGGCCCGCGACGAACTGCGCGAAGACGTCCTGGCCGAACGTCGTGGTGCCGAACGGGAAGTCCGCGGACGGCGGCGCCATGGGCGGCCCCGCGTAGTCCATGGGCGCGTACTTGAGGAACGCCGGCCCGATGAGGCCGAGCAGCAGGAACCCGAGCACCACCACCATGCCGATGATGACCTTGGGGTTGCGCAGCGCGAAGTACAGCGTCTCGCGTGCGTCGCCGCCCGGCTTGCGGCCCGCTACCGGGCCCGCCGCACCGGGTTCGGTCGCCTCGGTCCCCGGCCCCGCAACGGGCTGTGTCGCCGTCATGCTCTTCTCCTTCCGCATGAGCCTGCGGCTCCGCTACGGGCGGGTGCCTCGTACCTCGGCCCCCACCCTCCACTGCACCTCCGGCTCATGCGGTACCCCCCGTCAGTCCGGTCCGCGTGCGGGGGTCCACCAGCACGTAGACGATGTCGATCACGAAGTTGGCGACCAGCACGCCGATCACCACGAACAGCAGGGTGCCCTGCAGCAGGAAGAAGTCCTGGTTCTGGATGGCGGACAGCACGAGCTTGCCCAGGCCCGGGTACGCGAACACGATCTCGGTCACCAGGGCGCCACCCAGGATCGTGCCGAGCTGGAGCGCGAGGCCCGTGATCTGCGGCAGCTGCGCGTTGCGGAACGCGTACTGCCGGATGAGCCGCCTGGGCGCACCGAGCGCGGCGAGGTAGTTCGCGTAGTCGGACTCGAGCTCGTAGATGATCAGGTTGCGCATGCCGATCGCCCAGCCGCCGAGCGAGACCAGGAAGAGCGACAGGAACGGCAGCACCCAGTGCTGCAGCAGGTCGAACGCGAACGACCACGACCACTGCGGCACGAGGCCGAAGTCGTAGCCCCCGGCCACGGGGAACCAGCCGAGCGCCACGCCGAAGCCCCACGCGAGCAGGATCGCCAGCCACATGTACGGCATCGCCGTGACCAGGTAGCCCACCGGCAGGGCCACGTTGTCGAGCCAGCGGCTGCGCGCCGCCATCGCGCCGACGGTGTTGCCGACCACGAAGCTCAGCAGGATCGCCGGGATCATGATGCCGAGCGTGTACGGGACGGCGTCGAGCACCACCTCGCTGACCGGCGTGGGGAACAGCCACACGCTCGTGCCCAGGTCACCGCGGAACAGCGAGCCCCAGTAGTTCAGGTACTGCTGCCAGATCGGCAGGTCCAGACCGAACATGCGCTCGTAGTAGTCGGTCATGGCCACGATCGTCTCGGGGTGCTGGACGGCGGTGCGCGCCACCATCCGCTGAACCGGATCCCCCGGCATGAGCCGGGGGATCAGCCAGTTCAGCGTCACCGCTACGACGAAGGTCAGGCCGTAGACCAGCGTCTTGCGAGCGAGATAGCCGCCCATACGTCAGGAGGCCGGTTCGAGGGCGAGCAGCGCGTTGAGGCCGCCCATCTGCACGTACCCGTTCCACATCACCGGGAAGTACGCGTCCTCGCGCCCTTCCTTGGGCCAGTTGGTCCACTGCGACTCGTTGTACTGCGCCCACGCGCCGTTGTACCAGAGCGGGATCACCGGGAGGTCGGTCATGAACTTCTCCTGCACCTGCGACAGCGCGTCGGAGAACTCGGGGGTGCCGCTCTCGGTGCGCGACAGCTTCTGCACCAGCTCCCAGGCCTCCTCGTCCTCGTACCGGCCGAAGTTGCCCGCCAGCATCTGCTCCTGGACGGGCTGGTAGAACGCGTAGTTGTAGTAGGTCCAGGGCGTGTTGCTCACGCCGGCGTTGCCGTTGATGAGCAGGTCGAAGTCGCCGGTGGCCCGCGCGTCGTCCAGGGCGCCCGCGTCGGGGAAGTCGGCGGTGACCTTGATGCCCGCGGCGGAGGCGTCCTCCGCGATGACGCGTGCGGCCTCCATCCAGTCGGTCCAGCCGGCGGGGACGATGAGCTTGAGGTCGATCTTCTCGCCGTCCGGCGTCTCGACGAAGCCGTCACCGTCGGTGTCCTCGTAGCCGGCGTCGGCCAGGATCGACTTGGCCTCCTCCGCGTCGAACGTGAAGCCGTGCTCGCTCGCGACGTCCTCGTCGTAGTACTGCTCGAACGCCGGCACCAGGCCCGACGGGTGGGCCTTCTGCACGAGGCCGCCGTACGCGTTGGTGACGATCTTGTCGACGTCGATCGACCGAGCGAGCGCCTGGCGGAAGTCGACGTCGTCCATCGGGGCACGCGTCTGGTTCGGGATCAGGTTGGCCGACGCCGCCGCGAGCATGTACGGCTCGCCGTCGTAGTAGGTGCTGACCGAACCCTGGTCCACGAGCGTGTTCACGCCGGGCAGGAAGTTGTTGCTCAGGTCGAGGCTGCCGGACAGCATCAGGCCGAGCGCCACCTCGTTGGAGGTGTTCACGACGTCGACGATGTACTTCATCGGCATCTCGAGGCCGAGCTCGCTCTTGGCCCACCAGTCGTCGTTGCGCTCCCAGACCATCCGGTCCTGCCCGACGGCGGAGAACTTGAACGCACCCGAGCCGATCGGCTTCTCGTTCGGGTTGGACAGCAGCTCGTCGTCCGACCACTCACCCATGATGTGCTCCGGCACGATCATGGTCGTGTAGAGCCAGTTGTCCCACTCCTGGAAGCGGGGGTCGGAGAAGGTGAACTCGACGGTCGTGTCGCTCGTCGCCTCCGCCTTGTCCAGCCAGGTCCACAGGTTGCTCCACGGCACGGCGTCGACCTTGCCGAGCTCCGCGGTGAAGACGACGTCCTCGGCGTCGAGCGTCTCGCCGTCCTGCCACGTGAGGCCCTCGCGGAGCGTGAGCTCGTAGGTGTCGTCGCCGGTCCACTCGCCGCCCTCGGCGAGCCAGGGCTTCAGCTCGAGGGTGATGGGGTCGAACTGGAACAGCGGCTCGTAGAGCAGGCCGCCCAGGCCGGTGGCGCCACCGGCACCGGGAATCGGGTTCCAGGATGCGGGCGGGCCCCACTGGGTACCGCTGGTGAAGAGCGTCTCCTCGCGGGGGTACTCGCCGACGAGCTCGGTCGCCGACTCCATCCCCTCGGCGGTCGCGTAGGGATTCGGCGCGGCCGTGGGTGCGTTCCCACCGCCGCCGCCGGAGCAGCCGGCGAGGAGCATGCCTGCTACCGCGGCCGTCGCAAGGGCCAATGTGCCCCGAGACCTGGTCTGTCGAAGGAACATCATTGATCCTCTCGTCCACCGCACGGCCGTCGTGCGGACCCGGCGCGCCGTCGCTTCGGGTTGCTGAGCATCGTTCTGCCCTTTTGCCCGGCCAGTCAAGGTTTGGGAGGCAAGTTGCCAAAATGTGACGTCGGACCGGTGGAGGGCATTTCGCGCGCGGGGGCCGCCAGCCGCTAGGCTGTGTGCGCCGGTCCGGGCTCTGCCCGACGCCGGACGCGCTCCTCCCTCGCGGAGAGGCGCGAGCGCCTGTAGCTCAGTGGATAGAGCACCGCTCTCCTAAAGCGGGTGTCGGCAGTTCGAGTCTGCCCAGGCGCACACACCACGCGTTCGTCGACCGAGGGTCAGACCCAGGCGGCCGGGTCGGCGAGCACCGCCTGCAGCACCTCGCGCGCCCCGCCCGTGAGCGCCGCCTGCGGCCCGGCCTGCGCGGCACGGACGTCCAGGTCGACGAACGGCGCGGCGAGCACCCGGTCGGCGAGGACCTCCTCGACGTCGGCCCGGAGCCAGGGCAGCAGCTCGGTGTAGGCGCCGCCCAGCACGATGGTGGCGACGTCGAGCAGGTTGACGAAGTCGGCGAGGGCGGAACCGAGCGCCCGGCCGGCCGGCAGCGTGGCCATGGCACTGCCCGACGCGGCGGGGCCGGCGCCGTCCTCCGTCAGCCGCGCGATGAGCGCGCTCAGCGGGGAGTCAGGCGGCAGGCCTGCCGCGCGCATCATCGCCTCCTTGCCCGCGTACTGCTCCAGGCAGCCGAACGCGCCGCACGAGCAGCGCGGTCCGGCCGGGTCGACGACGACGTGCCCGATCTCGCCGTTCCACCCGCGCTCCCCCAGGAACAGCGCGCGGTCGACGACGATGGCCGCACCGATACCGACGTCACCCGAGACGAAGATGAAGGAGTCGGGTGCCGCGACGTCGGAGCCCCCGGCCAGCTCGGCGAGCGCCGCGAGCTTGGCCTCGTTGGCGATGCGGACCTCGAGGTCGCCGAGCCCCAGCAGCGGGACCGGGTCGAGCGTGGACCAGCCGAGGTTGGGTGCCACCTCGAGGAGCCCGGTGCGCGGGTCGACCAGGCCGGGGAGCGCCAGACGCGCGCCGGCGACGGTCATGCCGGACGCCGCGACGCCGTCGGACACCTCGCGGGCCAGCCTGCCGAGGCGGTCGAGCACCGCCGTCGGGTCGCTGTCGTGGAAGGCGCCAGGGACCACGCGCTCGGCGACGACGTCGCCGGTGAGATCGAGCACGCGCGCACCGAGGTAGTCCACGTTCACCTCGAGCCCGAGGCCGACGACGGAACGGGGTGCCGGGACGAGGGGTACCGCGGGCCGGCCGGCTCGCCCGCCGGTCACCGCGGGCAGCTCCCGCACGAGCCCGGCGGCCACCAGCTGGTCCACCAGCGTCGAGACGGTGGCCCGGGCCAGGCCGGTCGCGGCGGCGACACCGGCGCGCGAAAGTGGTTCGGAGACCTCGAACACGGCGCGCGCGACCAGCTCGAGATTGCGTTCGCGCAGGGTGTGCTGCCTGGACGCGCCAGGGCCCGTCCACGTGGTGCTCTCGCGTGCGGTCCCGGCGGTGGTCACGCCTTGACTGTAGCCGAACCTCGCGCAATAGTTCATCCGTACAACAAATGCGGCGCCGCATGCCGGGGCCGCCTCGATGAGGAGACCCCGTGAGCGACATCAAGTACTCGTTCGGCCTGTGGACCGTCGGCTGGCCCGGCGCCGACCCGTTCGGCACGGCGACCCGCCCCGACCTCGACCCCGCCGAGTCCGTCCGCAAGCTCGCGGACCTCGGCGCCTGGGGCTTCACGTTCCACGACAACGACGTCTACCCCTTCGGCTCGGACGACGCCGAGCGCCAGAAGCACATCGACTCGGTCAAGCAGGCCGCCTCCGACACCGGCCTGGTGTGCGAGATGGTCACGACCAACACGTTCACGCACCCCGTCTTCAAGGACGGCGCGTTCACCTCCAACAACCGCGACGTGCGCCGCTTCGGCCTGCGCAAGGTGCTGCGCAACGTGGACCTGGCCGCCGACATGGGCGCCTCCACGTTCGTCATGTGGGGTGGCCGCGAGGGCACCGAGTACGACAACTCGAAGGACCTCAACGCCGCGCACGCGCGCTACGCCGAGGGCATCGACACCGTCGCCTCGTACATCAAGGAGAAGGGCTACGGGCTCAAGATCGCCCTGGAGCCCAAGCCCAACGAGCCGCGCGGCGACATCTTCCTGCCGACGATCGGTCACGCCATCGCGCTGATCGACTCGCTCGACAACGGCGACATCGTGGGCCTCAACCCCGAGACCGGCCACGAGCAGATGGCGGGCCTCAACTACACCCACGGCATCGCCCTGGCGCTGCACCTGGGCAAGCTGTTCCACATCGACCTGAACGGCCAGCACGGGCCGCGCTACGACCAGGACCTCGTGTTCGGTCACGGCGACCTGCTGTCCGCGTTCTTCACGGTCGACCTGCTGGAGAACGGGTTCCCCAACGGCGGTCCCCGCTACGAGGGCCCGCGCCACTTCGACTACAAGCCGTCGCGCACCGAGTACCTCGACGGCGTGTGGGAGTCGGCCAAGGCCAACATGGAGACCTACGACATGCTCGCGGCCAAGGCCGCGGCATACCGTGCCGACTCCGAGGTGCAGGCCGCGTTCGAGCACGCCGGCATCTTCGAGCTGGGCCAGTCGACCCTCGCCGAGGGCGAGACGTTCGACTCGTTCCTGGCCGAGGCCGACCCCGACGTCGACGCGCTGGCCGAGAAGGACTACGGCCTGGTCCGCCTCCACCAGCTGGCGCTGAAGCACCTGATCGGCTGACGCAGCTCCGCGAAGTAGAGCGGGCGTCCGGACGCCCGCTCTACTTCGCGGAACGCCCCTGGCCGGCGCGGTAGCGTGGCCGCCGCGTCCCTTCCCACATCTCCTGGAGCACCGATGCCCCTCGTCGCCGGCGTGGACACGTCCACGCAGTCCTGCAAGATCGTCGTGCGCGACGCCGAGACCGGAGCGCTCGTCCGCACCGGTTCCGCCAAGCACCCGGACGGCACGGAGGTGGACCCGCGGCACTGGTGGGACGCCTTCCAGGAGGCAGCCGCCGCAGCGGGCGGCCTGGCCGACGTCGCAGCGCTCTCCGTGGGCGGTCAGCAGCACGGCATGGTCGTGCTCGACGCCGACGGCAACGTCATCCGGCCCGCGCTGCTGTGGAACGACAACCGTTCCGCGCCGTCGGCCGAGGCGCTGATCACCGAGCTGGGCGAGGGCGACCGCGACACAGGCGCCCAGGCCTGGGCCGACGCCGTCGGCTCCGTGCTCGTCGCGTCCCTCACCGTCACCAAGCTGCGCTGGCTGCACGACAGCGAGCCGGAGAACGCGGCGCGCGTCGCCGCGGTGGCACTCCCCCACGACTGGCTGTCCTGGCGCATCGCGGGCTACGGGCCCGCCGACGACCCCACTGCCCCGCTGGGCCCGCGGCTGGACAAGCTGTTCACCGACCGGTCGGACGCGTCGGGCACCGGGTACTACGACGCCTCCACCGGCCAGTACCGGCCTGACCTGCTGGAACGCGCCCTCGGGCGGACCGACGTCGCGCTGCCGCACGTGGTCGGCGTCGCTGAGACGGGCGCCGTCGCGCATCCGTCCGTCGCGGGCTCGGACGTCGAGGGCGGGGCCCTGGTCGGTCCCGGCGCCGGCGACAACGCGGGCGCCTCCATCGGGCTCGGCATGACGCCGGGCGACATCGCGATCTCGATCGGCACGTCGGGCGTGGTCTCCGCCGTCGCGCCGAAGCGCACCGCCGACGGGTCGGGCGCGATCAACGGCTTCGCCGACGCGACCGGCAACGCCCTCATGCTCGCCGTCACCCTCAACGCGGCGCGCGTCCTGGACGCCGCCCGCGAGGTGCTCGACGTCGACTTCGACGACCTCGCCGAGCTCGCGCTGCAGGCGCCGCCCGGTTCGGACGGCCTGGTGCTCGTGCCGTACCTGGAGGGTGAGCGCACGCCCAACCGCCCCGACGCTACGGGCACGCTGCACGGCATCCGCCTGGCGACGTCGACCCGCGCGCACCTCGCCCGGGCCTACATCGAGGGCATGCTGTGCGGGCTCGCCGACGGCCTCGACGCGCTGCGCGCGCAGGGCGTCTCGGTGGACCGCGTGATGCTGATCGGCGGAGCTGCGCAGTCGCCGGCCGTGCAGCAGATCGCCCCGCAGGTCTTCGGTCTGCCGATCGGCATCCCCGAGCCCGGCGAGTACGTGGCCGACGGCGCCGCGCGCCAGGCCGCCTGGGTCCTTGCCGCCGCGAGCGACCCGGACGCCGCGGCGCCCGAGTGGTCCACGACCATCGCCACGACGCTCGACGCCGACCCGAAGCCAGCGATCCGCGAGCAGTACGCAGCGGTCCGCGACCTGGTCTGACCGCAGAACGCGGCTCCGCCAGGGCGGTCGAGCAGGCCGGAGAACTAGTACGTCCGCGGGGTGTGTTGCGCAGCGTGGACAACGTCTACGCTGCGCAACACACCCCGCGAACCTGGGTTTGCCCTGAGGAGGTACGCGTGCCGGACACGTTCGTCGGCGACCTGATCGCCGCGCTCGGCCGCCGGGCACATGCGCTCGACATCGCCCTGCACACCGTCCAGGTGAGCGTCCGCGGCGAGACCGTCGCGCACGCCGTCAGCGAGCCGGCCGGCCTGGACATGCCCCAGCGGATGTACTCCGTGTCCAAGACGGTCACGGGCCTGGCGATCGGGCTGCTCGCGGACGAGGGGCTGCTGAGCCTCGACGACCCCGTCACGAAGCACTTCCCCGAGATGGGACCGGAGATGCGCCCGGTGCATCCGTGGCTCGAGGCCACGACGCTCCGGCACATGCTCGCCATGCGCGGGCCGCACTCCTCCACCACGTACCAGCGCACGGACGACGGCTGGCTGGAGTCCTACTTCCGCGTGCCGCCGACACACCCGCCGGGCACGCTCTTCACCTACGACACGAGCGCCTCGTACACGCTCGCCGCGCTCGTGGAGCGGCTCACCGGCACGTCCCTCCCGGACTACCTGCGGCCGCGCCTGTTCGACCCGCTGGGCATCAGCCCTGACCTGCGGTTCCTCACCGGGCCGGAGGGCATCGCCCACGGCGGCTCGGGACTGGTCTGCACCCCGCGCGACCTGCTGCGCCTGGCGCATCTCCTGCTCGACGACGGCGTGCACGACGGCGTCCGACTCCTGCCCGCCGACTACCTCCGCGCCGCCACGAGCCCGCAGGCGGACACCACCCTGCAGAACTCCGCCGCCGCGCTGCGTGGCGGCTACGGCTACCAGCTCTGGCTCCCCCGTCCGGGATGGTGGCTCATGTTCGGGCTCGGCGGTCAGCTCGTCTACGGCAACCCTGACCGCGGGCTCGCGGTGGTGGTCACAGCGGACTCCCAGGCCTGCCCGAGCGGGGACCGGTTCATCGACGACGTGCTCGACCTGCTGATCGGTCCACTGGTCGAAGAGGTCGATACCGGCCGCACCCTGGGCGGCACGCCAGGCACCGCCGTCGAGCTGCCCTGGCCCGCGCCTCGTCACGTCGCCGCACACGCACGGCGCGTCGCCGAGCGGTACGCGAACGTCGCCGACGGCCCGGGCCCCGCCGAGCTCGTGCTCTCGCTGGACGACGGCGGGGGTCAGCTGACCGGCGCCAACGGCCCGGCCGGTGCCGACGGCCGTACCGCATCCGACTGGGACGTCGAGCTGCGGTTCGACCGCCCGGTACGGACCGCCGTCGACGACCAGCCCGCCGTCGTCACGGCCGGCTGGACCAGCCCTGACACCTTGGACGTGCGCTGCTCGCTGCTCGGCGACAACCTGACGACGTGGCGCACCCGCCTCGCCTGGGCACCGGACGGCACCCTGGCCGTGCAGTCGCAGGTGTTCGGCGAAACTGCCGGCCACGCCAGGAACTTCCACGCCGCCTACCGCGCGACGCCCTGATCGGTCAGGTGCGGGTGTAGGTCAGGTGCCGGAACCGGAGACCGGACGCCGACGTCGTCCACTCGGTCGACGCGGTGACCGCCCACTCGGGGCCGATCTCGGGGGCGAACACGTCGCCCTCGACCTCCTTGTTGATCTCGGACACCTCCAGCACGTCGGCGACAGGCAGCACCTCGCTGTAGATCTGTGCGCCGCCCATGATCCAGATCTCGTCCCCGCCAGGCGCGTTCGCCGCGATCTCGAGCGCCTCGCCGATGGTGGTGGCCGGCACGGCGTCCGCTTCAGCCACGCTGTCCGGGCCTCGCGACGAGACGACGACGTTGGTGCGGCCGGGCAGCGGACGCTTCGGCAGCGACTCCCAGGTGAGCCGCCCCATCACTACCGGGTGCCCCGCGGTGATGCGCTTGAAGTGGGCGAAGTCCTCGGGCACGCGCCACGGGATGTCCCCGCCGGCGCCGATCACGGGCCGCCCACCGCCGTCGCGTGCCTGTCCCCAGATGAGTCCGATCATCAGACTGCGATCGGTGCCTTGATGGTGGGGTGCGAGACGTAGCCGAGCACCTCGACGTCCTCGAACTCGTAGTCGAAGATCGACTCCCGCGGTGCCAACCGCAGCGAGGGGTACGGGTACGGGTCCCGTTCGAGCTGGGTGCGCACCTGCTCCACGTGGTTGTCGTAGATGTGGCAGTCGCCACCGGTCCACACGAACTCGCCGACCTCGAGGCCGGCCTGCGCCGCGACCATCTGCGTGAGCAGCGCGTAGGAGGCGATGTTGAACGGCACACCGAGGAACAGGTCCGCCGACCGCTGGTAGAGCTGGCAGCTGAGCTTGCCGTCCGCGACGTAGAACTGGAACAGGGCGTGGCACGGCGGCAGCGCCATGTCGTCCACCTCGGCCGGGTTCCACGCCGTCACGACGTGCCGCCGCGAGTCCGGGTTGGTGCGGATCTGCTCGACGACCTTCGCGATCTGGTCCACGTGCCCGCCGTCGGGCGTGGGCCAGGAGCGCCACTGGACACCATAGACGGGGCCGAGCTCGCCCGAATCGTCCGCCCAGTCGTCCCAGATCTTGACCCCGCGCTCCTGCAGCCAGCGCACGTTGGAGTCACCACGGAGGAACCACAGCAGCTCGTACACGACCGACTTCAGATGCACCTTCTTGGTGGTGATCAGCGGGAAGCCCTTGGCCAGGTCGTACCGGATCTGCCGCCCGAAGACGCTGCGCGTCCCCGTGCCGGTCCGGTCACCCTTGTGGGTCCCGTTCTCGAGCACGTCGCGCAGCAGGTCCTCGTACGGGGTGTCGATCGCGGTCATGCGGCAAGCCTACGTCGATCGCTCCGGCGGCCCGCGACGCGCACCGCCGTCAGTTCTGCTTCGCCCGGAGCTGCTTGAGCTGTGTGCCGCGACGCCGGTAGAGCATGCTCATCGTCACTATCGTCAGCGCGACGAGGCCGCCGATGACCGCGCCCCAGGCGGTCCCGCCGCGGAACGCCGGCCCGTCGACGTCGAGGATGCGCTCGCCGGCGTGCGCCGCTGCCGACGTGCCGAGGACGATGCCCAGCGTCAGGAGGTTCGGCACCGCGAGCAGGACTGCCAAGATGAGGAACCCGCTGCGCACCCGCAAGGACCTTCTGGTGAGGACCGCCTGTGCCAGGAGCAGCACCGGCGCCAGCGTGAACACGGCGCCGATCAGGAGACCCCACCAGGCACCCGCGGTGAATGACCCGTCCACCGCGTTGCCGATCACCTGGGCCCACCACCGCGGCAGGAACGCGTCGAGGAACAGGTAGATCAGCCAGACGGCCACGATCACCGCGACGACGCCGACGAGCCGCTTCACGACGTCGCGCCAGTCGGGCCGCCACCGTGCGGCGGCCGGAGGCGTCGGCTGTGCTGCCGCGGGGTCGGTGGGCGCCGGGCCCGCCGGAGCCGGGTCGATCGGCGTCGGACCGGTCGGCGTCGGACCGATCGGCGTCGGACCGATCGGCGTCGGACCGATCGGCGTCGGGCCGGTCGCCTCGGGGCTGTCGCTCGGGTTCTGCGCCATGAGCACGATCGTCGCAGCGTCGGGTGCACTCTGCGCGGTGAACGGGAACGTCGCGGGCCCCGTTCGCGTTGTGCACTAGTCCGACCGACCGGGACGCGCAGGGCCTCACTCCGTGACCGTGTCGGTGACCAGTGGAAGGATGATCCTCATGACGGAGCAGATCACCACCTCGAGCGCCACGAGCGCCGCAGACGCCGTGACCCCATCGCCCACCGACCCGCTCTGGGTGGAGCGCAACGGCATCCGCACCTACACGGGCTTCTCGGCCCGCGGTGCGCGCGTCGAGATCGGTCCGGCCGAGGCGGGTGCCGTGTTCACGCCGGGTGAGCTGATGAAGGTCGCCCTCGCGGCGTGCGCCGGGATGAGCAGCGACAGGGCGTTCGCGCGCCGGCTCGGCGACGACTACAAGACCACCATCCGGGTCGAGGACCCGAAGGACATGGCCGAGGACCGGTACCCGGTGCTCACGGAGAAGTTCGAGATCGACCTGTCCATGCTCGACGACGAGGACCGCGCGAAGCTCCTCACCATCGCGCAGCGGTCGATCGACAAGGCATGCACGGTGGGCCGCACGCTCAAGGCGGGCGCCCAGATCCCGAACGCGCAGTTCGAGCAGCCGACGGAGGACTGACATGGTCGACGACAAGCAGAAGCTGACGGCACCGGAGTCCGACAACAAGCCCACTCCCGGCGACGCGGTACTGAAGCCGGACAACGGCGTCGAGGTCACACCGGCGGACTGGGTCCACTACAAGCCCGACAGCCCGCTCGACCACCTGGTCGACAAGGCGGTGACCATCCCGTCGACGAGCATCCACAAGCACGTGGACAAGGTGCGGGCGCGCAACCCCGACGCCAGCCCGGCAGAGGTCATCAAGCTCCTGGAGAAGGAGTACATGCGGGTGATCCAGACGACGGGCACCGCGGTCGGCGCGGCCGCGGCGATCCCGGCCGTCGGCACGGCGGCGAGCGTCGCGCTGTCCACGAGCGACGTCGCGACGTTCTTCGCCTCGTCGGCCGCGTTCTCCCTCGCGGTGGCGGACGTGCACGGCATCGAGGTCCAGGACGTCCCGCGCCGCCGGGCACTGCTGCTGGCCACGGTGCTCGGTGACCAGGGTGCACAGGACGTCGAGAACGCCATCGGCGGTTCGGGCGTCGCCTGGGGCAAGGTGCTGCTCACGAGCATGCCGCGCACCACGCTGCACAAGGTGAACAAGGCGCTCACGCACCGGTTCATCCAGAAGCAGATCGCCAAGCAGGGCAGCCTGCTGCTGGGGCGCATCCTGCCGTTCGGCGTCGGCGCGATCGTCGGCTGGGTCGGCGCACGCGCCCTCGGACACACCGTGATCGCCCAGTCCCGCGTCGCGTTCGGCGCACCTCCGGAGCACTTCCCCCGGGTCATCGAGCAGAAGTAGGCACGGCTGGGCAACCCATATACGCATCTGCTCGGCGGGATGCCATGACCCGCCCTAGGCTGCGGGTCATGGCGGACACGACCCACGGCGCACTCGCCCCGACGTACCACCCACTGCCGATCACTATCGCGCGGGCGCACGGTACGCACGTATGGGACACGGACGGCAACGAGTTCCTCGACTTCTTGTCGGGGTACTCGGCCCTGAACTTCGGGCACCTGCACCAAGGCCTCGTAGCCGCGGCGATGACGCAGCTGCGCCAGGTCACGCTCACGTCCCGTGCGTTCGACCATGACCGGCTGGAGGAGTTCGCCCAGCGGCTCGTCGAGGTGGTGGGGGTGCTGACGACCGGCGGCGAGGACAGCCTCGTGGTGCCGATGAACACCGGCGCGGAAGCCGTCGAGACCGCGGTCAAGGCGGTCCGCAAGTGGGGTCATGACGTGCGGGGCGTGCCGGAGGACGAGGCGACGATCATCGTCGCCGCCGGCAACTTCCACGGCCGCACCACCACCCTCGTCGGCCTCTCCGACAACCCGACCGCGCGCGACGGGTTCGGACCCTTCGCCCCGGGGTTCCGGCGGGTTCCGTTCGGCGACCTGGACGCCGTGGCCGCCGCCGTCGACGACACCACGGTGGCCGTCCTGATGGAGCCGGTGCAGGGCGAGGCCGGTGTCGTGGTGCCACCGGACGATTTCTGGCCCGGCCTGCGAGAGCTCACCGCCAAGCAGGACATCGCCCTGGTGGCCGACGAGGTCCAGTCGGGGCTGGGCCGCACCGGCACCACCCTGGCCTGTGAGCTCTGGGACGTGCAGCCCGACCTGGTCTGCCTGGGCAAGGCGCTGGGCGGCGGGATCATCCCGGTCTCGGCGGTGGTCGGCAAGCCGGAGATCCTCGGCGTCCTGACCCCTGGCACGCACGGCTCGACGTTCGGCGGCAACCCGCTGGCGTGCGCCGTCGGCATCGCGGCACTCGACCTGCTCTCGACGGGTCAGTACCAGGCCCGCGCGGCGGCGTCGGGCAAGGTGCTCACGGAACGACTCGAGGCCCTCGTCGAACGGGGTCTGCTGGCCGAGGCCCGCACCATCGGGCTGTGGGCGGGCATCGACCTGGACCCCGCGCTCGGCACCGGGCGCGAGCTCTGCGAGGCGCTGCTGGAGCGCGGCGTCCTCGCCAAGGACGCGCGTACCGAGACGGTCCGCCTGTCCCCGCCGCTGTCGATCGTCCAGCCCGAGCTGGAGATGGCGCTGGACATCCTCGAGGAGTCCCTGGTCGCGCTCCGTGGTGAGCACTCCGCTGCCGCCGCCAACGAGATGGCGAACGCGGCAGCCGAGGAGTCGGCGGACGCTGCACCGGCTACGGCAGCAGACACGGCAACAGACACTGCAGCGGACGAGGCAGCGGACGACGCGACGGACGACATCTCCGCCGAGGAGCCGGGCGAGGACCTGGGTGAAGACCCCGGCGAGGCCGCCGGTGCCGACGACGTAGCGGACCAGGTGCCGGACGCCACTGACGCCACGGCCCAGGCCGAGGACGCTGCCGCGGAGACCGAAACGCCCGCCTCCCCAGCCGTTGATCCGGCCGACGTCGTCGAGGACAGGGCCGCAACGGAAGGCAACGACGAACGCTCCGAACTGTCACCGACCGCCGGCTGAGCGTAGGCTCCGGGAGGTGACCACTACGACGTCGTCCCCCACCGTCATGCTCCCGGCGCTCCCCGAGCTTCAGCAGGCCTACGCCGAGCTTCAGGCCAAGAACCTGAAGCTGGATCTCACGCGTGGCAAGCCGTCGGCCGAGCAGCTCGACCTCGCCGAGCCGATGCTGGCCCTGCCCGGCGTCGGCGTGCACGCCGACGACACGGGCACCGATGCCCGCAACTACGGCGGACTCGACGGCGGGCTCGCGATCCGGCGTATCTTCGCCGAGCTGCTGGACGTGCCGGTCGAGCAGCTCCTCGCCGGCGGCAACGCCTCGCTCACGACCATGCACGACGTCGTCGCGTACGCCGAGCTGTTCGGTTTCCCCGAGTCCCCGAAGCCGTGGGCGCGCGAGGAGAAGGTGCGCTGGATCTGCTCGGTGCCGGGCTACGACCGCCACTTCACGATCTGCGAGGCGCTCGGCATCGAGATGATCCCGGTGCCGATGACGCCGGACGGGCCCGACGCCGCGGCCGTTGCCGCGCTCGTCGCCGAGGACCCCACCATCAAGGGCATGTGGGTGGTCCCCACCTACTCGAACCCGGACGGCGCGGTCATCACCGAGGACGTCGCCCGCGCGCTGGTCTCGATGCCCGCCGCGGCTCCGGACTTCCGCATCCTGTGGGACAACGCGTACGCGGTGCACCACCTGACCGACGACGAGGTGACCAGCCCGAACGCCATCGCGCTGGCCGCGGAGGCCGGGAACCCGGACCGCGTGATCCTGTTCGCCTCGACGTCCAAGGTCACGTTCGCCGGTGCGGGCGTCTCCTTCCTCGCCAGCTCGCCGGCCAACATCGCCTGGTACAAGAAGCACCTGTCGGCGGCCTCGATCGGCCCGGACAAGATCAACCACCTGCGGCACGCGCTGTTCTTCGGCTCGGCCGACGGCGTGCGCGAGCACATGCGCAAGCACCGCGAGATCCTGGCGCCCAAGTTCGAGGCAGTGGCACAGATCCTGAACGAGCGCCTGGGCGGGTACGGCATCGCGTCGTGGACGGAGCCCAAGGGCGGCTACTTCGTGTCGCTCGACGTCGCTCCGGGTACCGCGTCCCGCGTGGTGCAGCTCGCCAAGGAGGCGGGGATCGCGCTGACGCCTGCGGGCGCCACCCACCCGTACGGCAAGGACCCGGAGAACAAGAACGTGCGCCTGGCCCCGTCGATGCCCCCGCTGGACGAGGTCCGCACGGCGATGGACGGCGTGGCGACCTGCGTCCTCCTGGCCGCCGCGGAGGCGGCCTCGAAATAGAACCACCGCGAAGGAGAACGACGGCGAAGGAGAACCCCAGCGAGCGGCAACCCGCTTCGCTGGGGTTCTCCTTCGCCGCAGTTCTACTTCGGCGGTGCGGCGTGGTCAGTCCGTGCAGTGCTTGTTGACCACGAGCACCGGGCATGCCGCGTGGTGCAGCACCGCCTGGCTCGTGGAGCCCAGCAGCAGCCCGCGGAACCCGCCTCGGCCGCGTGACCCCAGAACCACCAGGTCCGACGCCGTCGAGAACTCCGTCAGCAGCTCCGCGCCGGTACCGTCCAGCACGATCCGCCGGATCCGCAGGCCGGGGTTCTGTGCCTCGTACTTGTCGACCAGGACGTCCATGCCGGCCCCGATGTCGGCGAGCACCTGCTCACGGTCGATGTTGGACGGCAGCCACGCGAGCATCCCGCTGTTCCCCACGGGCACGCCGGTGACGGCGGTCAGCTCCGCCCCCCACGCGTTCGCCTGCAGGATCGCGTGCTGCAGCGCCCGCTCGGCCTGCGGCGACCCGTCCACGCCGACGACGATCCGGCGCACCTCCCGGATCTCGGCCGCCCCTGGCGCCGTCGTGCTCGTCTCGGCGTCCGCTCCCGACGCGGAGCCCTGCACGGTCCAGGAGACACCCCTGTTCGCCTCGGCGCGCAACGGGACCACGACGACGGGGCACCGCGCGTGCGCGGGCAGCGCGGACGACACGGTGCCCAGCAGCCGCTCGGTGAACCCGCCACGGCCGCGCGTACCGACGACGGCCAGCCCGTAGTCGCCGGACAGCTCCACGAGCACGCCCGCGGCGTCGCCGGTCGCGACCTCGGTCGTGGCGCGCACCCCGGCGTCCGCCACGCGCGCCTCCGCCTCGGTGAGGACCGACTTGGCACCCTCCTGGATGGTCGTGTCGTCGAGGGCGGCGTATCCGCCGTCGAGCGACGCGGCCGTGAAGGACGGCAGCGAATAGCTGCAGACGATGTGCAGCGCCCAGCCCACGCGGTGCGCGTAGGCGGTGGCCCAGTCCAGCGCGTGCAGGCTCGCGGCCGACCCGTCCACCCCGACCAGCACGACCTCGGATCGCGTCATCGCAAGACCTCTCTTCGCCCAAGCACCATTGCACTCCAACGCTACCGGCGGCACGCGCGTTATGGGTAACCAGAGGCAAAAAGACTGCAGAACGAAGGCAAAGCAGAGATCCGCGAAGTAGAGCGCCTGTCCGGGTCTCCCTGGTGACACCAGGGAATTTCGGACAGGCGCTCTACTTCGCGGATCTCTGCGGTGCGGTACTACGCGGCTGGGATCAGCCCAGGCGGATGAACGTGGGGTTCGACTGCCAGATGGTGCGGAAGTCGACGACGGTGCCCGGCTTGGACGCGTCGATCATCGTGTTGCCACCGGCGTAGATCGAGACGTGCCCGGGGGTCCACATCAGGTCGCCCGGCTGAGCCTCGGACGCCGGCACCTGGGTGCCGTAGCTGGCCTGCGACGACGACGAGTGCGGCAGGTTGATGCCGAGCTGCCCGTAGACGTACTTGGTGAAGCCGGAGCAGTCCATACCGCTCGGGCTGGAGCCACCGGAGACGTACGGCACGCCGATGTAGCGGCTCGCGATCGAGATCACGGAGTTGCCGATCGCCGACGCGGGGATGTCGACCGAGCTGGAGACGGCGCTGGCGGCTGCCTCGGCGGCCTCAGCAGCCTCGGCGGCGGCAGCCTCAGCCGCCTCCTCCGCCTCGTTCGCGGCGAGCTCTGCCTGGTAGTCCTCGTTCTCGGCGGCCGAGACCACGGAGACCGCGGACTTCTCGACGTTGAGCTCTGCGTCGGGTGCGACCGACACGACGGGTGCGTTCGACAGCGCCTCACGGGCCTGCGTCGCCAGCGCGTTGAGGTCGACCGAGTTCATCTTCGCGTGGCCGGTCTCCACCGGAGCCGCCTGAGCGACCAGCGCGCCACCGAAGGTCGAGACGAGGAGCGCGCCACCAGCGGCTGCGACCGCGGTGCGGCGGCCTACTGCGGCGTTCTGAGCAAGTTCGGTGAACGGAGTCACTGGTCGTCGCGCAGCCCGATGGCGAGCGCGAGTCGTACGTGCAGTCACGTAGTACCTCTCCTTGAACGCCTTCGAGGTCAGCTGTCGGGTTCGGGTGGGAGAAATCACCCGGCCGAGCATCCCGAAGGAATACCCAGCTTCACCCCGAGGACGCACCCTGGCGCCCATTGGTGGGTCCCCCGCCTCTGTCATGCGGTCGTCTTGGGGCCCCGGCCGGTGACAGAGTTCGGCGTCCGTCCGAGGACCCCCACGAATAACTCCGTGGGAGCGGTCCGAACGTACCGGACCTCACCCTCGATGTCACGTTCCGGCAACGACTGCCAGGGCGTGTCGCACGAGGGGTTTCGCTTTTCAGACAAAGGGGACGTCAATCCGACGACAGCTGGACGACCGAGAGGCCCGCGAGGGGTCCGATCAGACCGTCGCGACGAAGAGGTGGCGGGCCACGTCCTCGCCGAGCTCGAGCGCCGTACCCGCGCCGTCGACGGCCACCGTGAAGGTCCCGCCGCTGTGCTCAGCCGTGATGCGGGAGCCGGGCACCAGGCCGGCCTCGGACAGGCGAGCGAGCAGCTCGATGTCCGTCTGCAGCGGCTCCGCGATGCGGGTGAGCGACGCCGCGAGCGGCTCGCCCTTGACGCCCTTCTTCGCCGCCGCCTCGAACGCGGCGGGCAACGAGATCACACCGGTCAGGAACGGCACGTCGGTGTATTCCTCGCCGAGCTCCGACAGCCCGGGGATCGGGTTGCCGTACGGGTCGTGGTGCGGGTGGTCGAGCAGGCCGACAAGGCGCTTCTCCACCAGGTCGCTCATCACGTGCTCCCAGCGGCAGGCCTCGACGTGCACGTGCTCCCAGTCGAGCTTGATGACGTCGGTCAGCAGCCGCTCCGCGAGGCGGTGCTTGCGCATCACGCGCATCGCCTTGTCGTGTCCCAGCTCCGTAAGCTCGAGGTGCCGGTCGCCCGTCACGATCACGAGGCCGTCGCGCTCCATGCGGGCGACGGTCTGCGACACCGTCGGTCCGGAGTGCCCCAGCCGTTCCGCGATGCGCGCACGCAGGGGCGTGATGCCCTCCTCGTCGAGCTCGTAGATCGTCTTGAGATACATCTCGGTGGTGTCGATCAGATCCGTCACGTCAGCTCCCGTCATGCGCACAGCCGCCCAGTCGCCCTGGACACGTGCGGCCCGGGCGTCGGCCCAGGTTCTAGTCTAGTTCTGTGCCACTGACAATCCCGCCACACCTGCTGCCCGCCGACGGCCGATTCGGCTCCGGCCCCTCCAAGGTGCGCCCGGAACAGGTGGATCATCTCGTCGCGAACGCGCACGTGCTCGGCACGTCACACCGGCGGGCGCCCGTGAAGAACCTGGTGCACCGTATTCGTGAGGGTGTCACGGAGCTGCTCGGCGCGCCCGACGGCTACGAGGTGGCGCTCGGCAACGGCGGGGCCACGGCGTTCTGGGACGTCGCCACGCTGTGCCTCGTGGAGCGCAAGGTGCAGCACGCCGCGTTCGGCGAGTTCGGCGGCAAGTTCGCCGCCGCAACGGCGCGCGCCCCGTTCCTCGAGCCCTCCCAGGTGATCTCGGTGGAGCCGGGCGCCGTCGCCTACCTCGAGCCCGCCGACGACGTCGACACGTACGCCACCCCGCACAACGAGACCTCCACAGGCGCGATGGCGCCGGTGCTGCGCCCGTCGGGGCCGGACGGCGCCGTCGTGCTCACCGACGCGACGTCCGGGGCCGGGGCCCTGCCCGTCGACCTGAGCCAGACCGACGCCTACTACTTCGCCCCGCAGAAGGCCTTCGCCGCGGACGGCGGCCTGTGGCTCGCCGTCCTGTCCCCCGCGGCCGTCGAGCGGGCCGCACGCGTCGAGGGCTCGGGCCGCTGGGTGCCGGAGATCCTGTCGCTCACGACCGCGATCGAGAACTCGCGCCAGGACCAGACGCTCAACACGCCGGCCGTCGCGACGCTGCTGCTCCTGGCCGACCAGGTCGAGTGGCTGATCGACCAGGGCGGGCTCGAGTGGTCCGCGAAGCGCTGCGCGACCTCCGCCGAGATCCTCTACTCCTGGGCCGAGTCGCGGGAGTGGGCGACGCCGTTCGTCGCGCGCCCCGAGGAGCGATCCGCTGTGGTCGGCACCATCGACCTCGCCGAGGAGATCGACGCGGGACGGGTGATCTCCGAGCTGGCCGCCAACGGCGTGCAGGACGTGTTCGCGTACCGCAAGCTGGGGCGCAACCAGCTCCGGGTGGGCATGTTCCCCGCGGTCGACCCGGACGACGTCGCGGCGCTCACGGCCTGCGTCGACTACGTCGTCGAAACAGTCTGACCAGCACGATCACGTCCGCAATATCCCTTGGACGGGGAGTTCAGCCTATTGTCCGAGCCGTGGGGACTCTGTAACGTTTCGGCATCCTAGGGAACCATTCGAGGGGCTGTTCAACACCATGCCAGTGATCGACCACTTCACCTTCGGGATCGTGACGCCGCTGCTGGCGTACGCGATCTCGTGTACCGGCGCAGCGACGGGCCTTGCGTGCACGTCTCGCGCCCGAGCAGCATCGGGCGGCACGCGCGCGGCGTGGCTCGTGTTCGGCGCCATCGCCCTGGGCGGTACCGGCATCTGGGTGATGCACTTCGTCGCCATGCTGGGGTTCTCCGCGTCCGGCGTGACCATCAGATACAACATTCCCGAGACCCTCCTGAGCGCGGCGATCGCCATCGTCGTCGTGGGTGCGGGCCTCTTCATCACGGAGCTGGGCAAGCGCAAGCTCCCTGCGATGCTCGTCGGTGGCGCCCTCGCGGGTGCCGGCGTCGCAGCCATGCACTACATGGGCATGGAAGCGATGGAGATGTCGGCGGAGGTCGTCTACAACCCGGTCTACGTCATCGCCTCGATCGTCATCGCCGTCGTGGCGGCCACCGCGGCACTGTGGTGCACGGTGCACATCCGCGGCACGCTCGCCACGATCGTGGCCACCCTGGTGATGGGGCTTGCCGTGACCGGCATGCACTACACCGGGATGGCCGGGGTCTCCGTGATCAACCCGATCAACAACGTTCCCGCCGGCGCCTCGACGATGCAGCTGCTCGTGCCGCTCGTCATGGCGGTGAGCGTCGTGACGTTCCTGCTCATCCTCGGCATCGGCCTCTGGCCCACCGAGGACGAGCTGCGCACCCAGGCCGAGTTCGAGAACCGGCTCAAGGCGCACAGCGAGCAGGGCCAGCGGTTCGAGAACGTCCAGCAGGACCTGCAGCCGGGTCCGGCTCAGTTCGCGCAGACGCACCGCGCGCTCTGACCCTCGGCAGGCCCGCGAAGTAGAGCGCCTGTCCGAGTCTCCCCGGTTGTCGCCGGGGAGACTCGGACAGGCGCTCTACTTCGCGGACGAGGTGTGACGACACCCACGTACCGTTAGCAAGGCTAATGATCTAGACTGGTGCGGTGTCGAGCTCCCGCAGATCCAGCCGAAGCCCGGCCACAGTCGGGGGCGACCTCCGCGTCGCCCTGACCCGCATCTCCCGCCGCCTGCGCGCAGAGCGCGGTGAGGCCGACCTCCCCGAGGGCCAGTTCGGCATCCTGACCGTGCTGCACAAGCACGGCGAGATGTCCCCTGGTTCCCTCGCCGAGCACGAGCGCGTCCGGCCGCCGTCGATGACCCGCGCCGTGAACACCCTCGCCGAGCTCGGTCTCGTCGAGAAGGTGGAGCACGCGACGGACCGCCGGCAGGTGGTCGTCCGGCTCACCGCAGCGGGCTCGCGTGAGGTCGCCGAGACCCGGCGTCGCCGTGACGCCTGGCTCACCAAACAGCTGTCCACCCTTACCGGAGAGGAGAGAGAGATCCTTGCAGGAGCCAGCGAGCTCCTGATCCGGATCGCCGCTCGATGAGCGCAACTTTCGCCAGTCTGAAGTACCGCAACTATCGCCTTTGGTTCGCCAGCGCTCTCGTCGCCAACATCGGCACCTGGATGCAGCGCGTGGCGCAGGACTGGGTCGTGCTGACCGTCCTCACCAACAACTCCGGTGTCGCCGTCGGCATCGTCACCGCACTGCAGTTCATCCCCCACATCTTCCTGTCCGCGTGGGCCGGCCTCCTCGCCGACCGCGTGGACCGCCGCAAGCTCCTGATGCTGACGCAGGGGGGCATGGGCGTCCTGGGCCTCGGGCTCGGTGCGCTGGTGCTGTCCGGCGCGGCCGAGCTGTGGCACGTCTACGTGTTCGCGACCCTGCTGGGCATCGTGAGCGCGATCGACGGCCCCGTGCGGCAGACGTTCGTCGCCCAGCTCGTGCCGACCAAGCGGCTCGCGAACGCCGTCGGCCTCAACTCGACGAACTTCAACGCCGCCCGGCTCATCGGGCCGGCTGTGGCGGGTCTGCTCATCGCCGCTGTCGGCACCGGCTGGGTGTTCGTCATCAACGGCATCGCGTTCGGCGCCGTCATCATCTCGCTCACCCGGATGCGCGACCTGCACGCCCTGCCGGTCGCCTCACGCGCCAAGGGGCAGATCCGCGAGGGTCTCGCCTACATCCGCGGCCGCAGCGACATCGTCGTGATCATGGTCGTCATGGGCGTTGTCTCCACGTTCGGCCTGAACTTCCAGCTGACGTCGGCCATGATGGCGCGCGTCGAGTTCGGCCGGGGCGCGAGCGAGTACGGGATCCTCGGCTCGGTCCTCGCGATCGGCTCGCTCGCGGGGGCGCTCCTGGCCGCCCGACGGGAACGGCCGCGCGTGCGGCTCGTGCTGGGTGCCGCGTTCGCGTTCGCGATAGCCATGGGGATCCAGGCGGTCATGCCGACCTACCTCGGCTACCTGCTGATGTGCATCCCGGTCGGCTTCGCGTCCCTGACGATGCTGACCTCGGCCAACGCGGCGATCCAGCTGTCGGTGGCCCCGGAGCTGCGCGGCCGGGTCATGTCGATATACGTGCTGGTGGTGCTCGGCACCACGCCCCTCGGCTCCCCGGTGGTGGGCTGGGTCGGCGAGACGTTCGGCCCGCGGTACGCCGTGCTGATCGGCGCCGTGGCGACCCTGCTGGTGGCCCTGGCCGCGACCGTGTGGGCGTACCGGACGTGGCACGTGCGCGTGCGCGCCCGGCTCTCCCGCTCGCACCGCATCCCGCGCCCGTACCTCCAGGTGACCTACCCGGACGTAGAGCCGGACCCGACCCGCCAGGCCCTGGCTGCCTGACGCCGGACGTCGACCGACGCGCGCGCACCCAGTGGTCGGGCCCGGACTCGCACTGAGTTCGGGCCCGATCACTGGGTAGAAGCGTGCATTCGATGACCCGCGCAGCAGGTCAGCGGGT
This sequence comes from Promicromonospora sp. NPDC050249, assembly GCF_040656015.1. Taxonomy (NCBI): domain Bacteria; kingdom Bacillati; phylum Actinomycetota; class Actinomycetes; order Micrococcales; family Promicromonosporaceae; genus Promicromonospora; species Promicromonospora sp. NPDC050249. The sequence goes on from NZ_JBFAKY010000024.1 coordinate 70,513, forward strand.
CAGATGCCTACCGCAGCGCGGATCGGGCCGAGGAGGAAGTAGACGACGAAGAGGGCCGCCGCTACCCACAGCAGCGGGTGCACGGCACGCACCTTGCCGACGGCGACCTTGAGCAGGACGTACGAGATCACACCCGCCCCGATGCCCACCGTGATCGAGTACGCGAACGGCATCAGCACCATCGTGAGGAACGCGGGGATCGCGACCTCGAGGTTCTTCCAGTCGATGCCCGTCACCTGGACGACCATGAGGAACCCGACGATCACCAGCGCGGGCGTGGCCGCCTCGTGCGGCACCATGGTGACGAGCGGGGCCAGGAAGGTCGTCAGCAGGAACGCCACGCCCGTCGTGACGGCGGCGAGACCGGTGCGGGCGCCGTCGCCCACGCCGGACGCCGACTCGACGTACGCCGTGTTGGACGACACCGAGCCCATGCCGCCCGCGGACGCGGCGATCGAGTCGACGATCAGGATCTGGGTGGTGCGCGGCGGGTTGCCCTTCTCGTCGAGCAGCCCGGCCTCGCCACCGATGGCGACCATCGTGCCCATCGTGTCGAAGAAGTCGGCGATGAGGAGCGTGAACACCAGCAGGATGACGGCGATCGGGCCGATCTTCTCGAACGAACCGAACAGCGAGAACTGGCCGATGAGCGAGAAGTCGGGCAGGGCCACCACCGAGTCGGGCAGCGCCGGGACGTTGAGCGACCAGCCACCCGGGTTGTCCTCGGTGCGCCTGCCGATCTGCGCCACGGCCTCGATGACGACGGCGAGCACGGTCGAGGCGGCGATCGCGATGAGGATGCCGCCACGCACCTTGCGCACCATGAGGACGGCGGCCAGCAGCACACCGAACGCGAACACGAACAGCGGCCAGGCGCCGAGGGAGCCGCCCATGCCGAGCTCCGTGGGCGTCGCCAGCGAGGCGGGGATGCGCACGAAGCCGGCGTCGTAGACGCCGATGAACGTGATGAACAGGCCGATGCCCACGCTGATCGCGATCTTGAGCTCGCGCGGCACGGCCCGGAACACGGCCTCCCGGAAGCCCGTGACGACCAGGATCAGGATGACCAGGCCCTCCAGCACCACGATGCCCATGGCGTCGGCCCAGGTCATGCCGGGCAGTGCCGCCACGGAGAAGGCGACGACGGCGTTCAGGCCGAGCCCCGCCGCGAGCGCCAGCGGGAAGTTCGCGACCACGCCCATGAGGATGGACATGACGCCGGCGACCAGTGCGGTCGCCGCGGCGATCGCGGCAAGGTCGCCGCCCGAGGAGCCGCCGCCGAGGAACTGGCCGGTCCCGTCGGGCACGTTGCCCAGGATGAGCGGGTTCAGCACGACGATGTAGCTCATCGTGAAGAAGGTGACGAGCCCGCCGCGCACCTCCGTCCATACCGTGGACCCGCGTTCGCTGATCTTGAAGAACCGGTCGATGGCGCCCCGCGCCTGGGCCTGGTCGTGAGCCATGGTCCGATGTTGCCCTTCGTTACCCGATGGTGCCCGACGACGTGCCGCTGACCGCGGTCCTGAGCATCTGCTCCACCGACCGCACCTGGGTCAGCACGTAGTCGCTGCTGAGATGGTGGTAGTCCCGGTAGACGGGGTGGTCGGTGTCGCCGACGCCGCAGCTGTTCGCGTCGCACGTCTGTGACCAGACGCCGTCCCAGGTGGGAACACCGTACTTCCTCCAGATCCCGGCGCTGATCCGGGGGAGGTCGCCGTTCGAGCTCTCGGCCTCTGCGCGCGACATGCTGCAGTCGCCGAGCCCGGGCAGCGGTCGGGTGAGGCAGTCGAGCGGGTCGACGTCGAGCCGGGGGTTGTCCTTGACCGCCACCACGGCGGGGGTCGCGGCGACGAGGTGGGCGAACAGCTCGTCGTTCGCGCTGGTCCAGGCGGCGAGCGCCTCGTCACGCGTCATCCGGCTGCCGTCGGCGTGCTGCATCCGGTCGGCGTAGATCTGCGCCTGGCTGACGACGACGGCGTCGGGCCGCAGCTCGTCGACGACCCGTAGGGACTCGGCCTGGAAGTCGGCGCACGACCCGCGTTCGGCGGGCTGCTCGACGTCGACCCGGGCCGCGGGGCAGCCGTGCCGCCAGCGGACGGCGAGGCGCAGGCCGGCGTCGGCCGCCGCGGCGTCGAACGCGGGGAGCCAGTGCATGGCGTGCGAGTCGCCGAGGAGGAGCACGGTGGTGGTGGCGGAGACGTCGCCGAGCAGGCACACCTCGACGCCCGACGTCGTGTTGATGGTCGTCGTGCACCCGTACGGTTCGGGCTCGGCGCCGGCGGCTACGGCGGTGGCGTACGGCTCCTGCCGCAGCACGGCTCCGGTGGCCACCCGCGTGCCGACGGTGAGGGTGCCGACGGCGAGGCCGATGACGAGGGTCACCGCGGCGGTGCGGCGCCACGACCGCATGGCCCCGCTGAACCGGACGGGGTTCTCGACCCAGCGGTACGTGGCGACGGCGGCGCCGAGCGCGGCGAGCGTGGCGAGCACCTTGATCCAGATCGCGTCGTCCTGCACCACCGCGGTGGTGAGCACCACGAACGGCCAGTGCCAGAGGTACCAGGAGTAGGAGACGTCGCCGATCCGCTGCAGCACCGGCAGGCCGAGCACCCGGTCCACCCAGGTGCCGTCCGCGGGGATGCTGCCTGCGGCGAGCACCAGCAGCGCGCCGCCCACGGGGAGCAGGGCCACGGTGCCGGGGAACGGGTCGGTCTCGTGCACGAACACGAACGAGAGCGCCAGCAGCAGGACCCCTGCGGTGCCGAGCAGGGCCCGGACCAGTCGCGCCCGCATCCGGGAGAGCTCGGCGAGCCGGCCCCAGGGCAGGGTCGCGACGAGCGCGGCGCCGGCGAACTCCCAGGCGCGGGTCGGCAGCACGTAGAACGCCCAGTCGGGGGCGGCCGCCGTCATCCAGACGGAGGTCCCGAGCGACAGGACGAACGTTCCGGCGAACAGGAGCTGCAGCATGCGGCGGGCAGGCACGCGGGTACGGCGGGCCACGGCGACCGCCAGCAGGATGAGCAGCGGCCAGAAGATGTAGAACTGTTCCTCGATGCCGAGCGACCAGGTGTGCAGGTAGGGGCTCGGGGTGACGGCGTCGGAGAAGTAGTCCTGCCCCTGGTACGGGAACAGCAGGTTGGAGACGAACAGCATCGCCGACGCGGCGTGCCAGGCGAGGCGCCCCCAGACCAGCGGCGACAGGACCAGGACGCTCGCGAGCAGCGTGACCGTCACGACCAGCGCGAGCGCGGGCACGAGGCGCCGCATGCGGCGGGTCCAGAACTCGACGAGGTCGACGCTCCCGCTCCGGTCCACCTCGCGCAGCAGCAGCGAGCTGATCAGGTAGCCGGAGATCACGTAGAAGATGTCGACGCCCGTGAAGCCGCCGGGGATCGCGATCCCCGCGTGGAAGACCACGACGGCGAGCACGGCGACCGCCCGCAGCCCGTTGATGTCCGTGCGGAACGGGTGGCCGGCGCCCGGGGCGGCAACAGCCGTGTCGATACCCGGCCCGCGCGGCTCCGGAGCCGGTCCGGTGGGTCGCTCGACGGCGGTGGTCGTCGCCTGCGCCATTTTTCTCCTGCGGTCGTTCCGGACGGGTGCGCCGCTCACCATAACTGGCACACCAAGGTCACCCTGACCGGGTATCGAGGAGGATGTGAGGAGAGCTGCGGCTCAACCGAGGAATACGTGAGAGCACGTCAGCAGGGGTGCCGCGGTCGTGCCGCCGGCCCTGACGCACCCGATCGCGCCGCGCAGCAGCTCGGGGTCCACGAGGTTCTCCCGGTGCGACGGCGAGTCGATCCAGGCCTGCACGACGTCCTGCGGCGGCTGGTCGGTGCGGCTGAGGTTCTCCGCCGCGAACGCGCCACCGGGGCAGCTCTCCTGCACGGGCTCCAACGGCGCATGGACGAGCTTCGGCGCACCGATCAGCGCACCGGCCCGCTCGACGGCCACGGCGGCGAGGCACTCGTCGTGCTCCACCGGCGGTACGTCCCGCTGGGCACGTGCCGCGTTCACGCCTTCCTCCAGGGCTGCCGCGTACTGCTCCGGGTCGCTCAGGTCCACGCTGCCGGACGGCGTCCAGGTCGGCGAGGGACCGGGCGTCGCCTCGGTACCCCAGGGGTCGCCGGACGGCCCCGTCGTACAGGCGGTCAGCAGCGCGGCGGTGAGCAGGAACGGGATCCCGAGGCGGGTCAGGGCGCGGGGCACGGGGTCGATTCGACACCGCGCTGCCCGAGCACACAAGCCGAGGCGCCGCGCCGCTCGTCCGCCGAGGTCCTGTCGCCACCTCAGGGCTCAGTCCAGGAACACGTGGGCGCAGATCATGACGGGCGCGGCGGGGTCCCCGCCGTCGGGCACACAGGCGACGGCGCCCCTGGTCAGGTCGCCGTTCAGGATGTTGGCGCGGTGCCCCTCTGAGTCCATCCAGCCCTGTGCCGCCTCGGGTGGTGACCACCCGCCCTTGGCCAGGTTCTCCGCGACCGCCGAGGTGGGGCAGGTCTCGAAGATCGGCTCGAGCGGCGCGTGCGCCAGCTCCTTGCCGATCAGCGCCTCTGCCCGCTCGAGCGCGACGTCGTAGGCACACGCGTCGTGCGCCAGGGCGGCCAGGCCGTTGGCGCTGCGATGGCCGTTGACCGCGTCCTCCAGGGCCGCCGCGTACTGCACGGCGTCAGTCAGGTCCGGCTCGCCGCCGCCTGCGCCCCCACCGGTCCCGCCACCGCCGGTCCCGCCCGTTCCGTCGCCGGTCCCGCCGGAACCGCCTCCCCCGGTGTCGCCGGCTCCCCCACCGTCGTCCGCCCCGGGGACCGGCGTACGGTCCGCGCCGCGCGACGCCGAACCGCTCGGCGCTGGCTGCACGTCCACCGCGGCGGCCTCCTGGGTGTGCTTCCCCCTGATCGGTCCCACCGAGGAGGGCTGCGGATCGGGCGCCAGCCGGACGGGCACCGCCTCGGCGACCACCCCGGGTGCGATCCCCGGCGCGGGCATCGGCTCGGCGCCGGGGTCGAGGAGCCCCGCGCACGCCGTCAGGCAGGCGGCCACCGCGACGCCAAGGACCGCGCGGGCGACTGCCCCGCGCAGGGCAGGCCCTGGCCGGGACGCGGACGACGTCGTACAGCGCGCTGGGGACACGAGTTCGGACAATACCGGCGATCGCTACCGTACGGAATGCCCCGAAAGCTACCGAGAGCGGGCAGGAGCCCGGTTCACGCCCACAGGTCGAGCGGAAAAGCCGCCAGCAGGGCGTCGCCGTCCCACTCGGGTGGGCGGACACCGCCCAGCTCCACCGCCTCGTCGACGGAGGCCGCGACGCGGAACTCGTCGCGCCCGGTCCCCGCGTAGTAGTCGTGGTACTTGTGCATCGGCTCGGCCGACGGCGGGACCAGCCGGGCGGGGATGCCGAACGACTCGGCGAGCACTATGCCGTGCAGGGACGTCGCGACCACGAGGTCGCACCGGGCGATCTGCCCGGCGATCGCGGGCAGGTCGCCCTGCGGCGCGATCGTCCGGGGGTCGTCGCGGTGCCGCGCCCAGTCGTGCAGGTTGGGCACGAACCCGACGGCCCGCCGCTCGCCGTCGGCGTAGCTCTCCCGGGGCCAGAACCGGCTCCAGAGCAGCGCCGGGTCGCCGAAGACGCGGGGCGCCTCGATCCCCGCCTCGCGCAGGAGCCGGTGCGTGAGGGGCCCCCGGACGGCGCGCACGTCCAGCCCCAGGCCGGGCGGCAGGTGTGCCTCCTTGCCGTTGATCCCGGAGCCCCAGACGACGTCGCCTGGCGCGGCCAGGTGCAGGATCGAGCCGACCGTGAGCAGCCTGCGGGCGCCGCCGCCCGCCGGATCGATGCCGCGGGCGGCGAGGATGCGCTCGACGAGCGCAGGGCCGATCAGGTCGCCGAAGTTGTTGACCCGGCGCCGGACGGGGACGAGCCTGCCGAGCTTCCCTGGCACCACCGGCCGCCTGGGGTTCCAGTGCACCACCTCGACGGTCACGCGCGTCCCCCGGCCGTCAGCGCTCGGCGGACCACCGGTCCGAGCGCCCGGCGGCCCACCGACAGCGCCGTCTCGACCGCCGCCCGTGGCCCGACGGCGGACCACAGCGCCGCGGTCGTCCGGCGGGCCGGCGGGAGGCCGAACCGCGCGGCGAACTCCGGGTCGAGCGGCCTGGCGAGCCCGCGCAGCCCCTTGCCCGAGTGGTTCTCCCCCGTGTCCACGTGGTAGACGGCGCCGCGGAACGGCAGGGGTTCGAGCACCCTCCCCTGGTGGCGGGCGTACCACTCGAGCGCGTGCCGGTGCGCGCCCATGACGTTCTCGACCCGGTCGCCGAACCCCGCGAGGACCTCGTCCTGCGTGGCGGTCTCGTCGAGGTGGCCGGGTACGCCGTACGCGTCGAACGGGACGACGAAGCTGCTGCCGCACGTCCGGTGGAAGTCGGGCTGACGCCGGTAGACGGACCGGGCCCGCGAGTACACCCAGCCCTGGTCGACCACCCAGCCGGGGTGGTCACGGTGCCGCGCGGTGAACTCCGCGAGGTCGCGGTGCACGAAGTCGTCGGCGTCGACGATCATCACGTGGTCCGGCGCGTAAGGCCGCGCGGCCAGCAGCCCGACGCCGATCTTGCTGCCCTTGTCCCGGACGAACTGCGACCGGGCGGCGTGCGGGCCGTCCGCCGCCTCCGGCGCCGCGAAGTCGACGGGCACGAACCGCACGCGCTCTGCCGGCCCGGGCTCGATCCGCGGCGCGCGGTTGCCGACCACGAACACCAGGTAGTCGTCGCTGGTCTGCGCCGTCAGCGACCTGAGCGTGAGCCGCAGCAGCTCCTCCACTCGGCCGTAGTCCGCTGAGTTGTGCGGGTGGCGCAGCGACGTCACGAACGCGAGCATCAGGTTCCCCAGAGCCGGGCAGCGAGCTCGCGTGCCTCGTCGAGGCCGGACACCTGGTGGGCGGTGCTGAACTTGCCCGTGTAGTCGTCGTAGATCGCGCGCAGCTTGCCGTAGCTGTTGTCCAGCAGGATGTGCTCGATGCCCAGCAGCGTGGCCATGACGTGCGCGTGCAGGCGGTCGACGACGGCGCCGCGGGCGGGCGCGAAGAGCAGCACCCCGCTGTCGATGTTCACCGTGTTGATCGCCGCGAGCGCCGCGGCGACCGGCCTGTTCGCGGCGCCGAGCGCAGGCAGCGGCATCCGGCGGCCCACCCGGGCGCGCTGGTGGCTGAGGGTCGCGACGAGCCGTGCCGCCTTGTGGCGCCAGTCGGCGGCGGCGTCGGGCCGCCAGTCGGTGCGGTCGGCGACCAGGCCTGGCGCCCAGTCCGGCGTGACGTCCTGGAGCCCCGAGGCGTTCTCCTTGTCGGCGCGGGCGAGCACGAGCATGCGCCGCGAGCTGCCAGCGAGCTGGTCGAAGAACGGCGGCTCCCAGCCCAGGGCCATGTCGTGGCAGTACGCCGCGCGGACGCTGGGCAGCTGTTCGGCGGCCCGCGCCTGCGACGGGGTGTCCCGGACCAGGAGCGTGAAGTCTTGATGGGCGCCGATGATGCGGTCGGCCTCGGCCGCGCGGCGCTCGGACCGGAACCAGACCGACTGGGGCAGCTGGACGATCTTGTGGCCGGGAAAGTCCTGCACTATGCGTTCCCGGTGCTCCTGGTGCCCGAGCCACAGGTCGCCGAAGTTGCCGCCGCCGTGGATCAGGATCGTGCCGGTGGGCATGGCCGCGCGGACGTCCGCCGCCAGATAGCCGCGCAGGTCGCTCACGTGCCGGATCTCGATGCCCAGGCGCCTGAGGTACGCCAGCTCACCGGCCCAGATGAGCGAGTCGCCGACGTTGCGCTGGTTGGGCGCGTCGAGGAGCGCTACCGGGCCCGGGCCGATGGTGTCGGCCAGCACGGTGGTGGTAGCGGAGCGCAGCCCCGCGAGGTACGCACCGTCCTCCGGACGCATCATCCCGTGTCCCCCTGGCTCGCGGTCGAGACCATCATGGGCGCAGCGATCCGATACCGCAGGTCGGAGCAGGTCACCCCCGCAGCGCCGCCTGGATCCGCTCCACGGCGTACGGTCCGAGGGTCCTGGCCCAGGTCCCGGTGATGTGCCCGCCGGTGTCGCGGTAGACCACCACGTTCCCGATCACCGACGGGCACTCGCCCGCCGCGCAGTACAGGTCGGTCAGGTCCACCACGTGCGCCCCCGGTACGTCGCGGGCCGCCGCGGCGAGCAGGTCGGGTGCGGCGAGCGCGCTGCCGGCCGGTGTCCCGCAGCCGTCCTCCACGGCGAAGGTCACCGCCGCCACACAGCGCGTGGAGCCGGCGGAGGCGTCGGGGTTGTCCTCCAGGACGACCACCCGGGTACCGCCCCGGGCGACGGGCGCCATGGCGGCGACGTAGTCCTCGCGCGCCACCTCGCCGTGGGCCCGGGAGGACGTCGTCACGACGACGTCGTACCCGCCTCGCTCGAGCGCCTCCTGGATCTTCGGCAGGCCGGGGCACAGCGGGTCGCGCTCCACGAGGCGCCACCGGCAGCCGTTGCCCACGTAGGTGTCGACCCGCCAGCCGGCGGCGTCGAGCTGGGGCCGCAGCATCGGCACGAGCTGCGCGGCGTGGCTGTCGCCGACCACCGCTACGCGGGTCGCTGTCGGCCGGTCGCTGCCGAACGTGCAGGTCTTCATGGGCTCGCCCTGGTACGAGTAGCAGCCGAAGGCCCCTCCGGTGTCGTACGAGGCGCCGGCCGGGTCGGGCGCGACGGCGGTCCCCGTGTTCAGGGCGCAGTCGTGCCGCGGGTCGAGCGCGGCCGCCCCCACGCAGTCGGACGGGTCGGCGGCGGTGCTGCCAGCCAGGACGACGTCGGGCATCGCGAGCCGGGGCGGGGCGGCCGCCCTGGCCGCCGCGTTGCCCCCTGCCCCGAGCAGCACGACGACGACGCACGCCGTCGCGTACCGGTACCACCCCGCCCGCGGCGCGAGCCGGGCGCGAGGGCCGCAGCGCCGGAACCACGCGGCGCGGCGGGCGGGCGCCTCGAGCCAGCGGTACGACGCCGCCGACAGCACGAACGTGAGCCCGAGCGCGAGCACGAGGTAGACCGCCGAACCCTGCGGCACGAAGGCGAGCAGCAGGACCGCCACCGGAAAGTGCCAGAGGTACAGGCTGTAGGAGATCTCGCCGACGTACTGACCCACGCGGTGCGTGAGCGGCCAGAGCGCCACCGGACCGCCCACGCCCGCCGCGATCACGAGCGCCGTGGACAGCACGGGTAGCAGCGCCCAGGGCACGGGGAAGCCCTCGCCCTCCGGCGTCACCAGGATCGCCGCGGCGATCCCGGCCAGCCCGAGCCAGGCGAGCGCCGAACGCACGCGCCCCGAGCTGATGCTCAGCCGCGTCGACAGGACGGCGACGAGCGCGCCGGCGCCCAGCTCCCAGGCCCGCGACGACGTGGTGAAGTACGCCCAGGTGGGCTGCGCCGTCGTCTCGGCCAGGCCCCAGGCCAGGGAGAGCAGGCAGAGCACGGCGACCGCCACCCCCGCGACCGCGCGTGCGTGCCCGCGCCGCCAGCCCGGGTGCCGCGCGCCGACGACCAGCAACCCCAGCAGGAGCCACGGCCAGACCAGGTAGAACTGCTCCTCGACCCCCAGCGACCAGTAGTGCTGGAGCGGGGACGGCGGCAGCGACTCCTGGAAGTAGTCGACGCCCTCGCGCGCGAAGTGCCAGTTGCCGACGAAGAGGAAGGAGAAGAGCGCGTCGCTCACGACGCTCCGGAACCGCTCGGTGCCCAGCAGGGCGGCCGATGCACAAACCGTGACCAGCAGGACGAGGACCGCCGCAGGCAGGATCCGCTTGGCCCGGCGCACGTAGAAGGCGGAGAACGAGATGGTGCCGGTGCGCTCGTACTCCCGCAGCAGGAGCCCGGTGATGAGGAACCCGGAGAACACGAAGAACACGTCGACACCGACGAACCCGCCCCGCGGCCAGCCGATCACGTGGTCGGCGACGACCGCGAGGACCGCTACCGCCCGGAGCCCCTGGACGTCCGCGCGGAAGCCCGTCGGGCCCCGCTCCGGTACCCCGGCCGATGCCGTCCGAGCTGATAGAGCAGGCCGAGCCACGCTCACTGCCATTTCCTTTTCCCCCGTGATATGCCCGTGTGGCGGTGCGGCACCATCCTGGGGTGACAGCTGCCGTCCTGCAGTTCGGAATGACGCGGCGACCGGACGATTCGGGTCGCACGCGGCACATTCCTCGCATATTTTTGCGGGGCACCAGCGAACCCCATTCCAGCCGACCAGCTTAGGTTTCCCGATGTCCGGTATGCGCACGAGCAGCACGCCCTGGTACGACCGTCGCATCACCTTTGTCGGTGGCCTTCATCGCAGCGGAACCGCCCTTCTCGCACGAATAATCAGCGCGAGCCCCGACGCTTCCGGACTGACCGGAACGGGCGCCGTGATGGACGAAGGTCAGCATATACAGGACACCTATGTTGCCGGCCTGGGCAATACGTCCGAATGGTCGTTTCACCCGCAGGCGCACCTCACCGAGGAGGACGCACGCCGCGTGCCCGACGCCGGGGCGCGACTCTGGGCGAGCTGGTCGCCCTACTGGGACCTCGACGCCACGGTGCTCGTCGAGAAGTCGCCGCCCAACCTGACGAAGATGCGCTATTTCCAGGAGATCTTCCCGAGGTCTCGCTTCATCGTCGTGACGCGGCACCCCATCGTGCAGGCGCTGGCCGTGCGCAAGTGGGCCACGAGCACCCGGGGGCGGTTCACCTACGGCTTCCCCCGGCTCGTCGAGCACTGGGTGCACGCGCACGACGTCTTCGCGGAGGACGCGCTGCACATCGAGAACCTGCTCGTGGTGCGGTACGAGCACCTGATGCGCGAGCCGGCGGTCGAGCTCGGCCGGGTGGCCACGTTCCTGGGCATCGAGATCGACACCGCCGCGATCGGCGCCGTCGACGCCGGGCGCAGCAACCGCTACGCCGAGCTGTGGCGGACCGGCGGGCGGGCGGAGCTGGCCGGACGGGTCCGGAGCCATGTCGGGAACCTCGGGTCGCGGCGCGGGACGCCCCGCGCCGACCTGCTCCGCGACGTCACCGACGCAGCACTGCTCCCCCGCTACCGCAACGTCGTCAACGAGCACCTCGGGGACCGGATCCGCGCGCACGGGTACGACCTGAACGCGCTGGACGAGGCGGCCGGGTGGGCCCCCGTCGTGCACGGCACACCGGTGATCCTGGCGGCTGACCGCCGGTGAGCGCCCCTGTCCGCGTCGTCTACGTCACCGGCTCCGGCCGCAGCGGCACGAGCATGCTCACCGGGGTGCTGCGCGAGTTCGGGCTGCACGTACCGGGACCGGAGGTCGCGTCGGACGCCTCCGCCCCACGCGGCTTCTCCGAGCCGCAGTGGGTGGTGGACTTCCACAACGGCATGCTGCGGGCGGCAGACGTCCAGACGTCGGACGCGCGGCCCATCGCATGGCACCTCGTCGACCGGGCGAGCGTCGAAGGGGACGCGCGCGGCCAGATCCAGGAGTGGCTCACCGCCCAGGTCCGACAGCACGGGAACCTCGTCATCAAGGATCCGCGGCTGCTCTGGTTCTTCGAGCTCTGGCAGGAGGCCGCCGTGTCGGCGGGGGCCGCGACGTCGTGCATCACGATGCTGCGCCCGCCCGCGGAGGTGGCGGGCAGCAGGGCCGCCTTCTACAAGGGCGGGGGGCTGGTCGACCGGGTGTCGGGGTGGATCAACCTGATGCTCGGGACCGAGCTCACCACCCGCGCGACTCCCCGTGCCTTCGTGCGTTACGGCGACCTGGTCCGCCGCTGGGACGAGCCGGTGTTCGCCGCGGCGGCGGCTCTCGGCCTGCCGATGGTCCGCCCGGACGACGCGGCAGCGGTGGCCCGGGCGAACGCCTTCGTCGACCCTTCGCTGCACCACGTCGCCGCCACCTGGCAGGACGTGCCCGTGCCCGCGCCGCTGCGCGCGCTGGCCGACGACACGTGGGCCGCGCTCGACTCCCTCCCCGGGCACGACGACGCCGGGACCCGCGCCGAGTTCGACCGGCTCCGTGCCCTCTACCCGTACGTCCACCGCAAGGTCGCCGCGTCGCCGGCGCGGCGGATCGCGCGCATGGTGCCGGCCGACGTGGTGCCGCCCCGTATGCGGCAGAGCGTCGCGGGGATGCTCTGGGGGACGTCGCACGCCGCGGGCCGACACCGCTGAGGTAGTCCTCCGGCGGGGTCGTCATCTGGCGACGTGGTCAGGCTGCCCGCACCTCCCCCAGCATGGCGCGCATCTCCTCGGCCTCGGGCATGCCGAGCTCGGTGTAGATGGCATGAGCGTGCTCATAGTGGGCCCGGGCCAGGTCAGGATCGCCAGTCGTCCGGCGTGCGTGTCCGATGCCGGCGTGGGCGCGGGCCTGCTGGTAACGGCTGCCGGCGGCGCTGGCGAGCGCGAGCGCCTCGTCGTGCAGAGCCAGTGCGGCGGCGGCATCGCCGGTGAACCGGGCGACCTCGCCGAGACCGTTGGTCGACCAAGCCTGGCCGACCCGCTCTCCGACCCCGTGGAACTCGGCGAGCGCCTGCCGGAAGTACTCGGTGGCGGGGCCCGGCTCACCCAGGCGAAGGTGCAGGATGCCGAGGGTGTCCAGCGCGTGGGCCCTGCCTCGGCCGCTCCCCAGATCCTCGATGATCGCCAGCGCCTCGCGCAGATGGCCGGCCGCCTCGGCGTATCGCTCCACCCGCATCTCGACGCTGGCGAGATTGTTCAGCGTGATCGACTCGGACTGCCGGGAGCCCAGCTCTCGGACGATCCGGAGCGCCTCGTGCTGGGTCTCGATCGAGGCGACGTCGTCGCCCAGACGTCCCTGAACGATCCCGAGATTGGTCAGTGCGACAGCTTCACCGCGCCGGGAGCCGGCTTCTCGGGCCATGGTGATCGCGTTCAGATGATCTTCGAGGGCGGCCTTGTGCTCGCCCCGCTGATACCTGGTGGTGCCGAGACCGGTCAGCGCCAGGGATTCGCTCGCGAGATCCCCGACCTGCCGGAACAGGGCGATAGCTCGCCGCAGGTAGTCGACGCTCGTGGTGTGCTGGCCCAGCCTGGCGTGGACCACGCCGAGATGACGAAACACGTGGGCCTGACCGACCGAGTCCCCGGCGGCTTCGGCGGCACGCAGGGCGTGACCGTTGATCGTCAGCACGTCGGTGATGTGGATGTTGACGAGGTAGAGGTGCAGGATCCGTGCGAGCCCGACGGCGCAGTCGGGCCTGCCGGTGTCGGCGGCGCGCTCGGCGATCGCCAGGATGCAGAACCGCTCGGCCTCCGCCCAGCCGCGAGCGGCGTCAGGCGTGGTGAGGTCCGGGACGGCCGGGCTCGGGCCGGACTCCTCAGGCAGGTAGAGCGCCTCCGCTGGACGGAGGGTGTCCATCGTGACGACGGCGGCCGTCAGGTAGTAGGAGAAGAGCCGTTCCTCGGCCGTCTTGCGGTCCTGTGCCGTGTCCTCGGTGAGGGTCAGGTGGGTGGCGTAGGCGCGCAACAGGTCATGCATGCCGTAGCGCCCGAGGCCGGTTCGGTGCAGCAGGTGGGAGCTGACCAGGGTCTCCAGGATCCGGCGAGCCGCGTTCGGCGGCAGGCCGGTCAGTGCGGCGGCCACGTACTGGTCCAGGTCCGGTCCGGGGTGCAGGCCCAGCCTCCGGAAGGTACGCGCCGCCTGTTCGGGCAGGTGCTGGACGGACCAGGAGAGGACGGCGTGGACGGCCGCGTACGGGTCGTCGCCGGGATCGAGCAGCTCGAGCCGCTCCTGCCGGTCGGCCAGATCGGCCACGACGTCGGCCAGGAGCCGGTCGGGCTGGGACGTGACCAGCACCGCGGCGACCCGCAGCGCCAGCGGCAGCCGGGCGCACTGCTCACTGAGCGTCACCACGGCCTCCGGCTCGGCCATGGCCCGATCCCCGATCAAGCGCCGGAGCAGGTCGATGGCTTCCGCTGCGGGGAGCAGGTCGAGCCTGACCTGGTGGGCACCGTGTACCGCGACCAGACCGGCCAGGCTGTCTCGACTGGTCACCAGCACCAGCGAGGAACCGCTGCCGGGCAGCAACGGCCGCACCTGGGCCACCCCGCCCGCATTGTCCAGCACGATCAGCATCCGCCGCCCGGCCAGCTCGCTGCGATACCGAACCGCACGCTCGTCGTCGTCCAGTGGTACCTCGCGCTCCGGGACGCCGAGCGCGCCCAGGAACCGGGCGAGGGCATCGGCCGGACGCATCGGCTGCTCCGGGTCGTAGCCACGGAGATTGACGTAGAGCTGCCCGTCGGGGAAATCGTGGGCGACCCGGTGCGCCCAGTGCACCGCGAGCGCGGTCTTGCCGACACCCGCCGTCCCCCGGATCGCGGTGATCACGACCGTCCGCGTCGGCCCGTCCTCAGCCGGGGCGGACAACAGCTCGTCCAGGCGCCGCAGATCGGCGTCCCGTCCGGTGAACCCTGCGACGTCGAGGGGCAGCTGCGCAGGGCGCGAGGCCCGGACGGCGGCATGTGACGCCGGGACGCTCGGATCCGGACCCGACGCCGTAGCGGGCACGGCCAGCTCGGGATCGTGCCGCAGGATCCGCTGATGCAGGTCGCAGAGCGCCGACCCGGGATCGCTGCCGAGCTCGTCGGCCAGGCTCTCCTGAACTAGCCGGAAGTGCGCCAGGGCATCAGCCTGACGCCCGCACCTGTACAGGGCGAGCATCAGCTGCCCGGCGAGGCGCTCGTCGAGTGGATGAGCCCGCACGGCAGCCGCCACCTCCGGCAGGAGCCGCGCATGCTCGCCGCGACGCAGCAGCAGGTCGAAGTGGTCGAGCGCGGCCGCCTGCCGCTCCGCCTCGAGCGTCACGGCGAAGGACCGCAGCCAGGCGCTGTCCAGGTCGGCGAACGGCTTGCCCCGCCAGAGGCCCATGGCGTCCTGCCACAAGGCGTCGGCGCGGCTGTCGTCGGTGCACCTGGCCTGAACGGCCAGTGCGCGGAACTGGTGCAGGTCCACGGCGGCCGGGTCGACGTCGAGCGCATAGCCGCCCGACCGACGCGCCGGCGCCGGGCCACCCGCGTCGTCGAGCACGCTTCGCAGCCGCGAGATGTAGCTGTGCAGGGTCTGCCGAGCACTGCGCGGCGCCGTCGTGCCCCAGACCCGCTCGACCAGCTGATCGAGCGGTACCGGCAGGCCCGGCTCGATCAGCAGCGCCGCCAGCACGGCCCGCTGACGCGCCGTGCCGAGCGGGACCGGTCCGTGCTCGCTCCGGGCGGACACGTGACCTAGAAGCTGGAATCGCACCATCGTCTCCCTGCCTCGGCGTAGGGCACCTGGAGGCAGAGATTAGTCGGCGGTGAACGAGGCGTATCGGCGTTTGCGGCGTCGTGCACAGGCTTGCGGTGGCCCGAGCGCGGGTGGTAGCACCTGCACGTCCACCCATGCCGACACCCAACGCAGGGAGGGTGCCTTGCAGGAACCATGCAGATGCGTCGCAGCGCGTCAGACGAAGAGCGTCCGGTCCGCCCGGCTCCCCGCCTTGCGAGCTCCCTGCGCCGGAGCCTCCGGCCCACCCGACGCACGCGGCCGCCACAGGATGACCGCCAGCATCAGCGGCAGCAACGGCGTCAGGTGCCGCACGTACGACCCGTAGTCGGGCTCGAACACGCTCTGCACGACGGTCAGGCTCAGGACCAGCGCCACCAGCCGCGCCCAGCGCGGGTCGGTCCGCGACTCGGCCGACGACAGGTGCACCGCCCGGGCGAACATGAACCACAGCACCAGCAGGAACACGGCGACCACCAGGTAGTACGGCGAGAGCCGCAGGAACAGCGGCAGCGGCACCGCGAACGTGACGAGCACGATCGCCGAGTTGAGGAGGCTCCCGACGGGACCCTCCAGGTCGAAGAACGGCTCGATGAGGGTGCGTGTGTCCACGTCGCCGATCCGCACCTCGTTGACCTTCGTCCGGTAGAAGTCGAGCTCGACCCCCAGGTAGTTCTGGAACACGACGGAGAGGACGACGAGCGCGGCCAGCGCCGTGCCGATCATCCTGCGCACCGAGAACCGCCGCGCCATGACCACCCGGAACCCGATGTAGCCGCCGATGATGAGGTACCAGTAGTCACGGAACTCGTGGGCGTAGTACGCCATGGCGCCGACGAGGACGAGCTCCGGCCAGGGCCCGCGGCGTCGCCACAGCGCGATCAGCGCGATCGGGAGCACGAACACGTCCTTGGAGTACGTACCCACGTAGACGACGGCGAGAACTGTCGCGCCCGCGATCAGCGCGAGCGACATGAGGCCCGCGTTGCCGATCCGCCCGCGCAGGGAGAGCAGCAGCACGGCAACGAAGAGCACGTAGCCGAGCATCGCAGCCCACATCGGCTGCTCGGCGAGGCCCAGCGCACGGTAGATCGCGCCGACCGTGCTGAAGGACTTGTCCGAGTCGTATCCCTGGTAGCCGCCCGCGATCGTCGCGATCTTCTTGCTGTCGTACAGGAACCGGGCAGGTATGAACGGGCTGCCCAGCAGCACGTAGCAGGCGCTGCCGACCAGGAGCAGCGCCACGAGCACCTGCTTGAGGGTGCGGTCGGGGTCGACCGCGCGCACGTCCACGGCCCGATCGGCCGTCACGGCACCAGCGCCCCGCCGGTGGCCTTCGCATACGCCTCGACGACGCCGTCGTGCAGGGCCGACTCGTCCATCTCGCCGACGAGCCGGTCACCGGACGCGATCATGCGGAGCCGCTGTTCCGGGTCCGCGACGGCGGCGTGGGCGGCGAAGGCCGCCTCGGCCGGGGTCCGGGCAGTGGTGAGACAGGTCCCCTCGAAGGCCGGGATCCGGCGGACGACGGTCGGCAGGCCCACCCGGGCGGCGTCGAGCACGCTGATCGGGAACCCCTCGTACGCGGCGCAGTGCAGGTAGACGTCGGATGCCACCAGCTCCCGCATGACGTCGTCGGCGGTGAGCCAGCCGGTGACCTCGACCCCGGCGTCCCGCAGCTCACGCACGAACGCCTTGTCGCCGTCGCCCAGCCAGCGGAAGGACAGCCCGAGGCCGGACCGGTAGGCGTACCGCGCCGTCTCCGCGAAGAAGCGCGGATCCTTCTGGGCGACCACGCGGCCGACCATCGTCACCGTCCTGTGGTCCCCCGCCGCCGCGCCGGAGCGGGCCCCGGCCTCCCGGACCGCGGCCGACGACGGCGCGTTGGGGATGCGGACGACGTCTCGCACGCCCATCGACAGGGCAAGGCTCTCCTCGCGGCGGCTCACCGCGGCGACCACCGAACCGTTCGCCGCCAGCGCCCGCTCCAGCACCCGGACGGCGCCGCGCACCGGCGCGGGGAGGTCTGCCCGCTCGAAGTAGTAGCAGTGCGGCTGGTAGACGACGGGCACAGGCAGCCTCCGCAGCCGCGTGTACAGCCCGGCACCGCTCGAGTGCGCGTGCACGACGTCGGGCGCCACCGCGTCGATGACCTGGCGGACCGCCCGCACCCGGGCTGATATGCCGTCCGGAAGCTGTGCGGCGGTGCGATAGGAACCGCGGCCGTCAATGCTCTCGATACCGGTGGACAACAGATGATGTTCGGCTTCGGGAACCAGTTCCGTAATGCGGTCGATCGCACGACCGACGCCGCCGGAATACCGGTCCGTGACATGCAGAATTCGCAACTGCGCCCCTCCACTGCCTGCCATAATTCACCCCGAAAAGGACATATATCCCTGCGGGCGCGGTTCAACCGAACGTCAGTTAGATTACCAACGGAAGCGCAGGTGGGCGCGGGACAAAACCCGATATGCAACTCTGCCCGACCCTGTAGGACGCAAATCGGCAGGACGCAAATCGGCGCGCTTCTCGGCCGACCGAAACCGAACGATCGTGCATCATCAGGGGAACGCTTTGAACGTTACCGAATACCTCCGGATCACTCGTGAGCACTGGGCTCCTGTGGCCGCCGTCGCTCTTGCCGGAATCATGCTCGCCAGCCTGTTCGCGTTGACCAGGACCCCTGCGTACACGACTTCCTCGCAGGTATTCGTGTCGTTCCACGGGGCCGAGTCGACGTCCGAGCTGGCCACGGGCACCAGCTATGTCCAGCGCCGCGTGGTGTCGTACTCCAACCTGGTGCGGAGCCCCCAGGTGCTCGACCCGGTGATCGTGGAGCTGGGCCTCGACACGACGGCAGGCGAGCTCGGCACGCGGGTCCAGGCGGCACCGGTGACCGACACGGTGCTGATCGACATCACCGCCACCGACGCCGACCCGACGGTCGCCGCGCGGATCGCGAACACCGTCGCCGAGAGCCTCGCGGAGCGCGTCGACGAGCTGGAGACGCCGCAGCAGACCGTCGACTCCCCGGTCCAGCTGCAGATGGTCCGCGAGGCCGCCCCGCCGGGCTCCGCGAGCTACCCGAACATCCCCGTGATGGTCTTCGTGGGCTTCCTCCTCGGCGCGGCCCTCGGGATCGCCCTCGCCGTCCTGCGGGAGATCGCCGACACCCGGGTGCGGTCGGAGCAGGACGTGCGCGCCGTCACCGACTCGTCGGTCATCGGTGCCATCACCATGGACGACGAGGCGGAGAAGAACCCGCTGGTCGTCCAGACGAGCCCGTACCACGCGCGGTCCGAGGCGTTCCGGAGGCTGCGGACGAACCTGCAGTTCCTCGATCTGGACGGGGGCCCGCAGGCCTTCGTCGTCACGTCGTCGGTGCCGGACGAGGGCAAGACGACGTCCGCGATCAACCTCGCCATCACGCTCGCCGACGCGGACTCGAGGGTCCTCCTGATCGATGCCGACCTGCGTCGTCCCTCGGTCGCCGGATACCTCGGCATCGAGGGGTCGGTGGGGCTCACGACCCTCCTCATCCAGCGGGCCACCGTCGACGACGTCATCCAGCCCTGGGGCTCCGCGGGCCTGTTCGTCATGCCGTCGGGCGCCGTGCCGCCGAACCCGGCCGAGCTGGTCGGCTCGAAGGCCATGGCGCGGCTGGTCCACGAGATGAGCGAGCAGTTCGACTACGTGATCATCGACACCCCTCCGCTGCTCCCCGTCACCGACGCGGCGCTGATCGCCCGGATGACCAGCGGCGTGCTCATGGTGGCCGGCGCCGGCCAGATCCGCCGCGAACAGCTGCGACAGTCGCTGGCGAACCTGTCGACGGTCAGCGCCCGGGTGCTCGGGATAGTCCTGAACAAGGTAGGCCGCAGCGCGGACACCTACGGCGCGAGCTACGGCTACGAGTACCGGCCACGCACCGAGGACACCGGCGGCAGGTCCGGCAAGAAGGGCCGCGGCGCCGGCAGGAAGAAGTCGGCGCGCGTGGCACACGTGGCACAGCCGGCGCAGGTGATGCGGCCCGCGCGGCCGGCACCGGCCCAGGAGCCGACGGCGGGCGCCCGGTCGGCGGACTCAGCACCTGCCGAGCGCACGGCGGAGCCGGTCCCGGTCGCCCAGCCGGCACGACCTGCTGGGCCCGGGCGGGCCGGCCGGCCCGCGGACCGCGCCTCGGTCACCGCCGACGGCGGACCGACGAACGGCATCCCGCCGCGCCGGTCCACCGTCCCGCGGATCCCGCGGATCGCACCCGTCTGGGCACCGGTCCGGAGCGACGACGCGGGCTCCGGCCTCGCCCCGACGAGCAAGCTCCAGACGGTCCAGGTCGCGGACGGCTCCCTGAGCGACCAGAACGGTCCGGGCGACCGCTAGCGTCCCGCGTCTGACGTTCACACCGGGAGCCCGGGGCGTCAGATCGGTCCCTTGCACGCGTTGTCGTTCGAGATCGGTCGCTTGCCTTGACATCGGTCGGTTGATCGACCGATGTCAAGGCAAGTGACCGATCTCGTTCCGGATCACGTGCGTCCGACCGATCTCGCGGCACGAGAACCCATCTCGTCAGGCGATGATCCGAGCGGGCACGCCGACGGCGGACGCGTCGTCCGGGACGTCGGTGAGCACCACCGCGTTGGCGCCGATCCGGGCCCGGTCGCCGACGCGGACCGGCCCGAGGACGCGCGCGCCGGCGCCGACATAGACGCCGTCGCCGAGCACGGGATCGCCGTCCTGCCCGGTCCGTGAGCGGGCGGCGCCCAGGGTGATGCCCTGTTGCACGCGGGCGTCGCGGCCGACGACCACCCGGGGACCGATGACCACGCCGGTGGGGTGCCACAGCACCAGCCCTGGTCCGATCCGCGCGGACCAGGCGATGTCCGCGCCGGTGATCGCGTGGTTGATCTGCTTGAGCACCGAGCCGAGCACGGGGACGGAGCTGCCGGCTCGTGCGGAGGCGCGGTACAGGAACGTCGCGAGGAAGCGCAGCGTGAGGACGGTCGGCAGCACGCCGGCGATACGTGGCCGGCGCCCGTCGTCGCTCGTCCGGTTGGCCGCGAGGTCGGCGAGCAGGCCGAGGGGCCGTGCGCCGGCGGCGCCCGGCGCGGCACCCCGTACCGCGTCGTCCGCCGTGCCGTCCGTCGTCTCGTTCGTCGTGTCATGCGTCATCGCGTCTCGACCAGGCCTTCCGTCATCGAGTCGGCGGGGCGCCCCAGGCCCCAGCGTGCGCGTCCGACGGCGCGTGCGGCGGCGCTGATCGCCGCGCCGAGCAGGTCGCTCCCCGCCGTCCAGTCGTATGCCGCGACGCGCTCGACGGCGGACTGCCGCAGCCGGTCGCGGTAGCCGCCGTCCGCCATGATCCGGGCCGCCGCCGCGGCGAGGGCTGCCGGGTCGCCGGGCGGCACCACGAGGCCGTTGCCGAGGTCGCGCACCACCTCGGCCTGACCGGGCACGTCGGTCGCCACCACCGGGAGGCCGGCGGCCGCTGCCTCGATCACCTTGAACGGTGAGGTGCCCCGCGCGCTCGCCGTGACGGCGCCACGGGTCGCGAAGGCGAGCGTCGCCCCGCCCAGCACGCGTGCGACGTCCGCCCGGTCGAGCGTGCCTCGCCACTCGACGCCGTCGGCCCTGGCGGCCAGGACCTGCTCGCGTTCGACGCCGTCGCCGACCACGACCAGCCGCAGCCCGTCCGGCCAGGCCCGCTGCCGGACGGCGGCCACGAGGTCGCCGATCCCCTGCCACGGCGCGAGGTTTCCCACGAAGACGCAGTAGGGCGGCTGTTCAGGGGCACGGCGTGCGGCGGCGAACAGGCCGACGTCGGCGCCGTTCTCCAGGACCGTCACCTCGTGGGCGGGCCGGCCCGTCACCTCGACCACCCAGCGCGCGATGCCGGCGGAGGGCGCGACCACCCGGTCCGCCACGAAGAGGGGGCGCAGCGCCACCCACCGCAGGAGGCGGGAGCGGCCGATCCACGGGTGGACCGCCTCCACCTCGGCCAGGACCCCCTGGGCGCAGACGACGGAGGCCCCGCCCCGCAGCCGTGCCGCGACCAGCGCAGGCAGCGCGAACGGGTGCCAGCGCACGATGACGAGCCCGTGCCGCGGCTGCCGCACGGAGTCGAGCAGCAGCCGGACGAGGCGGGCGAGCCGTCCGCCGGACCGTCCGCGCTGGGCGACCACACGGTAGGGCTCGATCCCGAGCGCGGCGAGGCGCCTCAGCGTCCCGTCCAGGTGCACACCGGCGGCTGCCGACTCCGCAGCACCCTCGAGCCACACCAGGGTCGTCCTGGGTCCTGCGTCCACGTGCTGCCTCCTGGAGGTCTCATGTGCGGGAGGGTTCACGGGCCTGCCCCTTCCGTGAAAGCAGGCGCGCGCCGTGCAGCAGCACGCCAAGGTCCGTCCGGAGCCTGCGCCACAGCAGGGCTTGCAGCGCGACGGCGCCGGCCCAGACGAGGAGGCCCACCGCGAGGGTGGGCCACGAGCCCAGGTCGGCCAGACGGCTCGCGACCAGCCCGGCGGCCGCGGCGCCGACGCCGTGGCTCACGAAGGCCCTGACGCCGTTCCAGAACAACGCCCGCGCGGGCGCCTCGGTGACCCGGCCGACCCACCACAGGCCCAGCGGCCACACCACGGCCGTCGACACCGCATAGCCGAGCGCGGCACCGGTCATGCCGAAGAAGCTGCCTCCGCCGATCGCGAGCAGCACCACCGGCCTGGTCACCAGCGTGAACCGCAGCAGCGCACCGGTCCGCCCCTCCGACTGGAACACCCAGCCCGGGGCGAAGCCCGCGGCCTCGAACACGCCGCCGACCGCGAGGACGGCGAAGGCCGGGGCGGCCGACGACCACCGCTCGCCGAGCACCACGTCGACGACCGGTCCGGCCAGCGCCGCCGCCAGCATCAGCGCGGGGACGATCGTGTGCAGCAGGATCGTCTGACCGAACAGGAGGAACTCGCGGTAGCGCACCGGGTCGTCGTGGACGCGGGAGAGCACGGGGAGCGCCACGCGGTTGGCCGGCCAGGTGGCCTGCCGGATGGGCAGGGCCATGAGCTGGTACACGCGGCTGTAGAGGCCGGCGACGCCCGCGCCGAACCGGACACCGAGGATCGCGGTGTCGATGTTCCGGGTGGCGTAACCGAGGAGCTGGGCCCCCAGCAGGTTCGAGCCGTACCGCACGAACGGGCGCACGGAGACCTCCCGCCGCGGCCGGCCGGGGACCCACCGGCCTGCGGCGATCACCCCTACCGACATCACGAACGCGCCGACGAGCTGCTGTGCCACCAGGGCCCAGTAGCCGCCGCCCCCGAGGGCGACCAGGATCGCCGCGCACAGCCCCGCGGCCGGCCCCGCCACGTCCGCGAGGGCGGCCGCGCCCAGGCGCATCCCGCGGACGAGGCTCGCCCGGTGCTGCGTCGCCACGGCGTTCAGCAGGAAGCTGAGCGACACCCAGCGGGTGACGTCCGCGAGCTCCGGCTGCCCGTAGAAGGCCGCGACCAGCGGCGCACACGCGATGCCTGCTCCCGTGAGCACTGCACCGATCAGCGTGTTCAGCCAGAAGAGGTTGTCGCGCTCGGCGTCGGAGAGGGTCTTCGCCTGGACGGCTGCGTTGGCCAGCCCAAAGTCCCGTACCGTCTCCGCGACGCCGACCAGGGCGAGCACCATCGCCAGGTAGCCGAAGGCCTCCGGGGCCAGCAGCCGCGCCAGGACCACTATCGAGACCGCCTGGACGCCGACCTTGAGCAGCTGGCCACCCATGGTCACGGCGCCGCCCCGAGCCGCCTGCCTGCCGAGCGGTGCCCGGTCCGTGCCGACGGACGTCCCGCTCACCGGCGCCCGACAAGATGCGGCACTACCTTGCGGTACGCCTCCGCGTGCCGCCTGCCGACCAGCTCCCAGTCGCGCTCGTCCAGGTGGGGCCGGGTCCCTCGCTCGCGGGTCATCCGCGCGACGGCCATCGCCCGCAGCAGGTCGGCCGGCTGCAGCACGCCGTCGTACATGATCACCCAGCCCTCGCCGACCTCACGGGCGAGAGCGTCGGTCGCGGCGCTGCGCGGCACGAGCACCGGCCGGTCGAGGGACAGCGCGAGCAGGGCGGCACCCGAGTTGTGCATCTCCTGATAGGGCAGCACCACGAGCTCCGCGCGGCGCACCTCGCGCGCCAGCACGTCGTCGGGCACGAACTCCAGCCTGGCCTCGATCCGGTGGTCCGCCGCGACGATCCCCCTGATGTGGTTCGCGAGCACCGTGTCCTCGGGCCTGCCGACGATCGTCAGGCGCATCGCCGGGTCGTTGACCGCACGGAACACGTCGAGCAGCCGTTCGATCCCCTTGTACCGGCGGATCAGGCCGAACTGGAACAGCCGCCCCGGCTCGGGCCGCGTACCGGGGTCGGGCGGGAAGACTGACCGGTAGTGGCCGTGCGGGATGGTCGCGTTCCGCACCCCGGGCGGCAGCGGTGTCGTCGGGTTGAGCCTGATCCACAGCACCGTCCGGCGGTCGAGCGCCTCCAGGAACGACCGCTCCATGCGGCCGCCCGACTCGTGCGGCGCGATGTTGTGCGCCGTGCGCACCACCGGCGTCTCCGTCAGGTCGAGCCGCAGCAGGAGCAGGTAGGCGAGCAGCACCTTGACGAACCGGCCGACCGGCGTCCGCTGTCGCACGAGGAACTCCGGCCAGTGCACGTGCAGCACGTCGTACGCGCCGAGGATCGCGCGCGGCCACGAGAACGTGAGGATCTGGATCTCGGGCGGTGCGCCGCCGATCATGTGGTCGACGTACTGCGTGGTGCCGTTCGGGGCGGGCAGCACGTGGAGCACCCGGATCCGGACGCCGACGGCGGTCTCGACGTCCGAGGGGTCAGCGGGGTCGTCAGCCCGCCCTCTGCCGCTCGTCGAACGCACCATTCCCCTTTCCCGCTCAAACAAATGCCCACTTGTCGCCCCCAGAAAACCGGCGAACCAACCGACCGGCAATAGTTTTAAATCGTATTGCCGTGGTTAATGCCGCGCATCCGGGCTCTCAGTAGGCACCGCTCGGCGCGAACACTTCGCGCGCGGTCCGCAGCATGATTCCGATGTCGCCCAGCAGGCTCCAGTTCTCCACGTAGTACAGGTCCAGCCGCGTGCCCTGGTCGATGGTCAGATCGTTGCGGCCGCTCACCTGCCACAGGCCTGTCAGCCCCGGCTTCACGAACAGCCGACGCCGCAGCGCGTCGTCGTACTGAGCTACCTCGAGCGCGACCTGCGGCCGGGGGCCGACCAGACTCATGTCGCCCTTGATCACGTTCAGCAGCTGCGGGAACTCGTCGAGGGAGTACTTGCGCAGGAACCGCCCGAGCGAGGTGACGCGCGGGTCGTCCTTGCGCTTGTAGTAGATGCCCACCTCGCCGTCGAGCACGTCGGTGAGGCTCTCCTCGGCGTCCTGCCGCATGGACCGGAGCTTGTAGAGCGTGAACGGCTTGCCGTTCAACCCGATCCGCTGCTGCCGGAACATGGCGGGTCCGGGGCTGCTGAACCGCACGCAGAGCGCGAGGAGGAGCATCGGGACGGCGACCACCGCCGCGATCAGCGTCGCGACGACCAGGTCGAACACGCGCTTCATCGCGTGCTGGAGGCCGGTGTAACCGGGCGGCGAGACCTGCACCACCGGCACGCCGTCCACCGGTGTGATCAGCATCCGCGGGCCGGCGACGTCGGCCAGCGCAGGGACGACCACCAGCTCGGCGCCCGTGACCTCGAGGTCCCACGCGAGCTGCTTGAGCGCAGCGGGGGTCGCGCTGTCGGACGCCGTCACGGCGACGACGTCGACGTCGATCGTGCGGGCGGCCTCGGCGGCGTCCTCGACGCGGCCGAGCACCGGGACGCCGTCGACGGGCGACGGGACGCCGGCCCCGCCCGGTATGCAGATGCCCACCACCAGGAAGCCCGCCTCGGGCGCGCGGTCCACGCGGCGGCAGAGGTCGAGCACCGCGTCCCGCCCGCCCACGATCAGCGTGCGGCGCTGGAAGCGTCCGTGCGCGCGCTCGGCGTGCAGCCGCGCCGCGAGGACCCGCCGTCCGACGACGAGGAACACCAGGCCGACGGGCAGCGTCACCGCGACGTACGAGCGGGCGAGGTCGAACTTGACGAGATAGCAGACGATCGCGGTGAGGCCGAAGAGTGCGAGGGAACCCCTCGCAAGCCGGACGTACTCCTCGCGGCCCGAGCCAAGGATGCGCGGGCTGCGCGCGCCGGCGAGGCCTATCGCGATCACCCAGGCCTCGGCGAGCGCCACCGAGATCAGGACGTACTGGCCGCCGCGCGGCTCGAAGAGCTCGACCTGGACCTGCCGGTCGAAACGGAGCACGTAGCCGAGGGTCACGGCCGCCACCACCGCCACGATGTCCACGAACAGCGCACGGTCGGTGACGATCTCCTGCCACGGAGCGGCCGGACCCTTGCGCGGCGCCGGTGCGGTCATCGACGCGGCGAGCCGTGCCGCCTCGTCGTCCAGCTCCTTGAGCGCGGCGGCTTCACGATCGACGTCGGCGGCGTTCGGGTGGTTCTCGACGGTCAAGGCACTCCCCCTGGACAGGAACATCGAGGCTGGTGCACTGAGCACGGCCGCGCGCTGCGCCCCATCCAGGCGGTGAGGTGCGGTGCACGGCCGATCGGAAGGCCGCGTACGGATGGCCCTGGAGGATCAGTTCTGGCGGGTCCGGATCCGGCTGACGACGATCGCGGCCACGCCGGCGACGACCAGCCCACCGGCGATCGCGAGGTACGGGAAGCTCGTCGGGCCGGTGGCGACGATGCTCGTCCGGCTTTCCGCACCGCCTGTGGCCCGGCCGGTGCCCGCGCCGGCGTCCGGCCCGTCCGCACACTCGGTGACGGCACACGGGTGCTCGCCGTGGTCGACGCCCGCCTGGCCCGCATACGCGGCTCCGGCCGGCGCCAGCACGATCACCATGGCGATCACCAAAGCACTGATGAAGCGTCGAAGCATTGCCCTGTCCCCTGGATAGTGACTTTTGATCAGCCGGTCGGTGTCACTTTCCGACGGACACTTCAGCAGGTCGTGTACCCGGTGTCGTACGAAGAATGACATCGCCGTCCTGATGCTTCCCAGTGATAATTGCATAGGTCACAGACACTGTCTCGCCAGGGTGAATTTCTATGTCGTCAAATGCCCTGGACAGGCCATCGTGCCGCTGCGGCGAGATCCCGGTCTTCTCCGAGTTCTCGGACGCGTCGAGAACGGCGCCACCGGCGGGTGCATAGACGATCGAACGGAGCCGGATCAGGCCCGGCTCGCTCACGTCCTGACCGGCCAGGTAGTCCGGGGGCGAGCCCGCGCCGGGCTCGCCGACACGCGACGTGTAGGCGACGGTCACCTCGAGCTCCCGCGCTCCGTCGGGCCTGGCACCCCGCTCGACGACGTCGATCGCGGTGTCGAGGTAGTAGCCGACCTTGGCCGTCTGCAGGCCTTGGGTGAAGACGCCGACCACCGGCCGGGAGCCGTTCACCCCGCGCAGCCCACCGTCGAGGACCGTGCCCTCGAGCAGGTGCGCCTCCGCCTGGTGTGCCGACCACACGAGCAGCCGACCCTCCCGCGCGGCCGCCGCCAGGGCGTCGACCATCCCGCCGGGCTCACCGGAGCCTTCGGACAACGACGTGAACGCCGACTCCGCGAAGTCGGCGAAGATCAGGTCGGCGTCGTCCGGCGTCTCCGTGAGGTAGATGCCGTTGACGAGATAGCTCACCAGCTCCTCACCCAGCAGCCCCGCACCGGCCCCGGCCGAGGCGGACCCGTCGGCCTCCAGGAGCCCGGCCAGCGCGGTGGGGTCGACGGACAGCACGCCGTCCACGAGCTGCCCCGTCTCGCGCTCCCACATCGCGCGGGCCATCTCAGCGGCCCGCGGGAAGTCCGGCGTCGACGTCACGTTCTGCATCCACCCGCCGACCGCCTCGCCGAACATCGCCTCCTCACCCTCCGTCAGCGTGCCGGGCGGTGGCGCGAAGGGCCCCACCTGGCTGGCGTGCATCTGGTCGGTGAGCTCGATCCTGCCGCGGTCGGCGTGCAGCACCAGCACGGTCCCGACGACGCCGCCCAGCGCCCGCGGCTCCGCGTTGTTCTGCACCAGGACGAGATAGTCCCTCGGCTCGTCGGCGCCCAGCATCGGCGGGATCAGCTGCGCCGCGCGGGCCGCCGTCGCGGTCGACCTGCGCAGGTCGCCGAGCTGCCCTTCCAGGGTGGCGACGGCGGCGGACACCTGCGGCAGCATCGGCGACCGGTCGATCTCCTCGACACGCTGCTGCTCGTACCCGACGGACTGGTCGGCGCGCCGCACGTCCGGCGCCACCCCCTCGAGGGGCGTGAGGTCCACGCGGCCACCGTGCGGCGCGAAGGTCGCCGGGTCCGCCACCTCGACGACCGACGCGAGCTGTGGGAGCGGCCCCTGCGCGAGGCGTTCGACCACCGCGGCCATGGTCGCCACCGCTTCCACCGTCGGCCCGACGCCGGGCAGCCGGCTCGCCAGTGTCCAGTGCGGGCCCACCGTCGCCGCCTCGGCGTCGGAGGCATGGTTCTGCAGCTCGGCCACGGTGGTGTCCAGGTTGTTGATGCGGCCGGCGACCGCATCGGCCTGCAGCGTGGAGACGCCACGGGCGGCCTGGGTCAGCGCGTCGCGGGCCCGCACGGCGTCGAACGCCACCCAGGCCACGAGAACCGCGAGGGCGACCAGCAGCCCCATGACGCTCAGGACGGCCACCTTCAGGTTGCGGCGCCGCGACCGTGTCCAGTACACCCGCCTGGGCAGCGGCGGCTTCGTCCACGGCACCGGCGCGGGAGGCGCGGGACGAACCCTCGTGACCGTGGCGAGGCCCCCGGCCCGCGGCGCGGGAAGGTCGCTCGTCCCAGGCTTTCTGAGGGGCAGGACCTTGGCGCCCTCGTCGGCGCCTTCGGCCGCCTGCGTACTTCCCGCCTGCGTACTTTGAGCAGGGCTGTTCACGGGCGAGAACGCCGGTGCGTCCGCCCACTTGTCGCCCCATCCAGGATGTGTCACCAGACCCCCTGATGGCTATGTCCGCACGATCCGCGTCACGTTACCTGCGACCCGTCAAGAGGGCACGGCAGAATTCACCCCCGCCCTTTCAGCGGGTGCATTAAGGGGTGATTTAACTTGTAAAGAACCGAAAAACCGGTCAAGGCAAAGTAATGCATGCTTAGAATGGCGCCGGACTTACCAGACTTTTCGAGAGGGGCATCTCTCATGTCGCTTACCGTGCTCGCCGTCTGCACGGGCAACATCTGCCGCTCCCCCGCCGTCGAGACCTTGCTGCGCAGCGTCCTCGACTCGTCCGTCACCGTCGGCAGCGCCGGGACCCACGCGCTGGTCGGACACCCGATCGCCGAACCCATGGCGGAGCTCCTCACCGCCGGCGGTTTCCCGCCCGCCCGGTTCGCTGCACGACAGCTGACCCGGGAGCTCGTCGAACAGGCCGACCTGGTCCTGGCCCTGACGCCAGACCACCGCGCCCAGGTGGTCGGGGCGGTACCGTCCGCCGTGCACCGCACGGTCACCGTCGCCGAGCTGGGGCGGCTGTCCAGCACCCTGCCTCCGGGCAGCGTCTTCGGGCAGGACGACGCCGCCCGGCTCGCCACCCTCGTACCCGCCGCGCTCCTCGAACGGCCCCACCACGTCGGCCGGCACCACGACGACGAGGTGATCGACCCTTACCGGCGCTCGGCCGACACGTATCGCCGCAGCTACGACCAGATCCTCGACGCGCTGACCCCGATGATGGCGGCGCTCCGTTCCTGACCGCCGCGCCTGACCGGCACAGTTCACCCGCGGTCACGCGGCAGGTGTCGACGGGCTCGCCGAGCCCTTGTCCGTAGACTGGCAGCGTGCCAACGATCCGCTCCCTGCTGGCCCACCCCGAGGAGCGCCGGCCCAGCCCGCCGGCTCCGCGCGCCGACCTCTTCCGGGTCTTCGGCGCGGGCATCGTGCTGTTCGCCGTCGGGCTGATCGTGACGCTGATCCTCCACCTCACGGGGCGCGGCGGCCTGGAACCCGTGTGGATCTGCGGAACGGGCATGGCGCTCGGCGCTCTCGGCCTGCTCTGGGCCCGCCGCCACCGCTAAGGTTCTCCAGGTCGGCTTCAGTAGGCGCCAGGGTGCCGGAACCCCGAGGGTTGTGGTCGTCAAGACCCTCTTGAACGGGATTCAGCTCGCGCGACTGCCCTAGCGGATGCGGCCCCGAGGGACACGGGGGTCGGGCGGCACAGGGTCGAGTGGTCGCGAGATCGGTCGGTTGCCTCCGCCGTAGTTCGAGTTCGGTCGGTTGCTTTGAGATCGGTCAATCAATGGACCGATCTCGGTGCGCTGGCCGCCCTCGTCCTGCCGCGGGTGCGCGTACCCGTGTGGCTGCGTCCGGTGCT